>CAZQLF010000424.1:0-3316 GCA_964594035.1 uncultured Rhodospirillaceae bacterium
GCGGCTTGGCCATTGCCAATATCAATGACGCCGGCATTTTCGCCGGGGCCTTGGATCACGACCTTGCCGGTTGTGGGCAGGCGGCGCAGCCATTTGCGCGAGGATTTATAGGAGCAGTGCTCGCTCCACATGACGGAGAAGATGCCGAGCTCCGTCAGATTGGGCGCGCGTCCCATGATCGAGAGGACCCGCCCATATTCCTCTGCCGTCAGCCCATGCTCGGCGACGATTTCAGGCGTGATTATGGGTTCGCCCCCCGCCGCCCCAACGCTTTTGTTCACGAGAGCGCTTCCACAATGCCCGTGAACAAGGCCTTGCCGTCGGTGGAGCCCTGCAGGGGCTCGATGGCGTTTTCCGGATGGGGCATCAGCCCCAGCACATTCTTCGTATCATTGAAGATGCCGGCGATATTGCGCGCCGATCCGTTGGGATTGGCTTGCGAAGTCTCGGCGCCGTCGGCCTCGCAGTAGCGGAAGGCAACCTGGCCCTTGTCTTCGAGCCGGTCGAGTGTCGCATCATCGGCGAAGTAGTTTCCGTCGTGATGGGCGACCGGGATGGAGAGGGTCTGGCCGGTGGCGTAGCCGCTGGTGAACAGGCTCTGGCTGTTCTCGACTTTCAGCCCCACATTCCGGCACACGAATCCTAGGCCGGCATTGCGCAGCAGAATGCCGGGCAACAAGCCAGCCTCGGTCAGGATCTGGAAGCCGTTGCAGATGCCGAGCACGGCAACGCCGGCCTTGGCCCGCGCCTTGACCTCGCGCAAGACCGGCGAGTGAGCGGCGATCGCGCCACAGCGCAGATAGTCGCCATAGGAAAATCCACCGGGCACGACGATCAGATCGGCCTCGGGCAGCTCGCTGTCGCGATGCCAGACGAGTGCCGGCGATTTGCCCATGGCGCTTGCCAATGCGCGCACGGCATCCATCTCGCGATTGGATCCCGGGAAGACGACGACGGCTGCCTGCATCTGCTTCAATCCACCAGATCGATGGCGTAATTTTCAATGACCGTGTTGGCCAGCAGCTTGGCGCACATGGCCTCGACCTTGATCTTGGCCTTGCCGCGGTCGGTCTCGGTCAGATCGAGCTCGATATACTTGCCCTGGCGCACATCGCGCACACCGTCAAAGCCCAACCCATCAAGAGCATGGGCGATCGCGCGGCCCTGGGGATCGAGCACGCCGTTCTTCAGAGTGACATGGACGCGGGCTTTCATCGCTCGATCGTTCTCCTCACTGCACCGTATCGGGTCCCTGCATGTCGCGCGGGCCGCTTTCGGGAAGGATACCCAGCCGACGCGCCACTTCCTGATAGGCTTCGGCAACCTTGCCGAGATCGCGGCGGAAGCGGTCCTTGTCCAGCTTTTCGTTGGTCTTGATGTCCCACAGGCGGCAGCTGTCGGGGCTGATCTCATCCGCCAGCACGATGCGCATTTCCTCGCCTTCCCATAGCCGGCCGAATTCCAGCATGAAATCCACCAGCTTCAGCCCGACGCCGAGGAACAGCCCCGACAGGAAGTCATTGATGCGCAGTGACAGCGACAGCATCTCGTCCAGCTCCGGCGGGGTCGACCAGCCGAAGGCCGTGATGTGTTCCTCGGAGACCATCGGGTCGCCGAGCTGGTCCGACTTGTAATAGTACTCGACGATGGAGCGGGGGAGCGCGGTGCCTTCGGCCAGGCCGAAGCGGGTGGCCAGTGATCCGGCCGCGATGTTGCGGATCACGATCTGCAACGGGATGATCTCGACCTCGCGCACCAGCTGCTCGCGCATGTTCAGCCGGCGCACGAAATGGGTCGGGATGCCGGCCTCGCCCAGGCGCGTCATCAGGTATTCGGAGATGCGGTTGTTCAGCACCCCCTTGCCGATGATGGTGCCCTTTTTCTGATTGTTGAAGGCGGTGGCGTCGTCCTTGAAGTACTGGACGAGGGTGCCAGGCTCGGGCCCCTCGAACAGAACCTTTGCCTTGCCTTCATAGATGCGCCGACGGCGGGACATGGCAGGTTCTCGTGGCGGGGAATCCAGATGCGAGTTCTGCCATCCTATAGCAGTTACATGGGGTCAAAACAACGCTGGGTCCGGGGCCAGTTCCAGGCGGTCAGAGCATTGAAAACAAGCTGAAAAATCAAATCACTGCGGCGCCAAGTTTGACCGGCTCGTAGGCCGCGAGATCGGGGCGGCCCGCGGCAAAAAGCCATACCGGACGGGCCAGCGACTCCGGCGCGGGCAGCCCGATCAGGGCGCTGGAGAGTGTCGCAAAGCCGTCGCGGTCTGCGATCATCATGGCATCGTAAGCCGTGCCGTTGTCGGCGACATCCTGGCTGGCCAACAGCCGCTGCCAGCCGCGCCAGTCGCCGGTTTGCGGATCGGGGATCGCGGCCTTATCGAAGCAGGGGAGGAAGTGGCGGATACGCCGGCTGTTCGCCCGGTCGTTCAGATCCTGTGCCGTGATCATCGAGAGACCCGATGGAATAGCCTCCAGGCGCAACCGGTCACCCAGATTGGCAAGCCAGAATGCATCGCGGTTGTCGACGAGCACGAGATTGAATGGCCGGTAGGCAGCGGGCTCCAGGGAGGCCAAGGCCGTGGCCGCCTCTCTGGCGTCGGCGTGATCGAGTGCTTCCAGCACCAACTCACCGCGGCTGCGTTTGCCGGGGGAAGGACCCAGGCTGTTCGTCCGATTCATGATTCCGGCGATCAGCCCGTGATCGTTAAGCCCAAGCCAGCTTCCGCCGGCAAGCTTGTCGAGCCCGGCGATGACATGCGGCCGGTCGGACCAATGCCGGCCTGGTGGCAGCCAGGGACGGCTGTTCATCTCGTCGCGATTGGCGGCGAAGATGACCGGCCATTCATGGCCGGGCCGGCGCAGGATGACGACGCTGCACATCTGCGTTATCGACGGTTCAAAAAACCCTGACGACTGGGTATAAAAGAGCCCGCATTAACCGCCACGACCGGAGGGAGCGCAAGCGGCATGGCCAGTTTCGACGACCGCGAGAAGGGCTACGAGAGCAAGTTTGCCCATGATCAGGAGCTGGAGTTCAAGGCCCGCGTTCGTCGCGACAAGCTGTTGGCTCAGTGGGTGGCACCACAGCTGGGGCTGTCGGGTGCGGCAGCCGAGGCGTATGGCAAATCGCTGACCATGAGCGCCCATGAGAAGCATCACGAGGATCATATGGTCGCGAAAGTTTTGAAGGATTTGACCGGCAAGGGGGTCAGCGTGACCGAGCATCAGCTGCGCAGGAAGATTGCCGCACTCCACGACGAGGCCCGCAGACAGAACGAGGCCGATACCAAAGCCGGAGGGGAAGCGCGGGG
>CAZQLF010000425.1:0-3306 GCA_964594035.1 uncultured Rhodospirillaceae bacterium
CTCCGCCAGCCCGTCGCCAACCCGGACCGCAATGTGCGGCCCTTCCAGGACGTGCTGATCGGGCTGGGCACGCGGCTCAAACTTCCGGGGCTACTCAATACCGACGGCAGCGCGAAATATCCGGGGCTCTACCCCGACTACATCGTCAATCACCAGCGCAAGCCGGGCGTGGGCATGCTGGCGGGCTGGCGCGGCGCCGATGGCAGCAAGATCGGCCAGGGCGAACCGAATCCCCAACAGCTCGAGCAGTACATCGCTCATGGCTGCTTCTGGCATCACGAGCTGGCGCCCGATCAGCGCTTCTATCGTCATGCCAACAAGGCCTATCTCGATTGGGCGGTGACCATGGGCTTCATCGACAAGCCCGAGCAGGTCGTCCTTCAGCTCTATAGCGAAGTGCTGCAAAAATTTCGGCTTGCCGGCCAGGGCCACGGTGCCGTCCTGCCGCCCGAGCGCGACCGCGCGCGCGTCGCAACCTATTTCGATCCGTTGCCGATCTGGTATCGCCCCTTCGAGCAGGAGGCGAGTAATGGCACGGAGTTTCCGCTTTATGCGATCACGCAGCGCCCAATGGCCATGTACCACTCCTGGGGATCGCAGAATGCCTGGCTTCGCCAGATCCATGGCAGCAACCGGTTGTTTGTGAACCGGTCGATGGCGCAACGCCTTGGTCTTGTCGACGGCGATTGGGTCTACATCGAAAGCCCGCATGCCCGGGTCAAAGGCCAGATCAAGTTCATGGAAGGCGTCAACGAACACACCGTCTGGACCTGGAATGCCATCGGCAAGCAGTCCGGCGCCTGGAACCTGTCGCCGAAGGCTGCGGAATCTCATCGTGGCTTCCTGCTGAATCAGGTCATCTCCGAGTTGCTGCCGCCGCAACCCGACGGGTATCGCTACTCCAACAGCGACCCCGTTACCGGCCAGGCAGCGTGGTACGACCTGAAAGTCCGGCTGATCCGCACCGTGCCACATCCGCATGCCGAAACCTCGCCCCAGCTGCCGGCTCTGCCACGGCCGCCGGGCCTGAAGGCGCCGGCCACGATCCTGAAATATGGCGCGCGCTTCCGGGGGCGCAGCGAGGAAAAGCGGTGACCAGCCTCCCGCCACCCAGTGCGAAGAAGCTCGGGCTCGTCATCGACCTCGATATTTGCGTCGGGTGTCACGCCTGCGCGGTGAACTGCAAGGAGTGGAACAGCGGCGGCCAGATGGCGCCGCTGACCGATCTCGATCCTTATGGCCCAAACCCGCTCGGCGTCTGGTTCAACCGCGTTCATGCCTTCGAGGCTGGTGACGGCGCCGACAGCCGCACGGTGCACTTCCCGCGCTCCTGCCTGCATTGCGAGACACCGGCTTGCGTGACTGTTTGCCCCACCGGCGCTTCCTATAAGCGCGCGGAAGACGGCATCGTGCTGGTGGACGAGAGCAAATGCATCGGCTGCAAGCTCTGCTCCTGGGCCTGCCCCTATGGCGCGCGCGAATACGATTACGACGTCGGCGTCATGAAGAAGTGCACGCTCTGCGTCGATAAGATCTACAACGAGACGCTTGAAGAGGCCTCCCGGGTGCCCGCCTGCGTTGCCACATGCCCCGTGTCGGCACGCCACTTCGGCGATCTGGGCGATCCTGAATCGGAAGTGTCGAAGCTGGTGGCCGAGCGCGGCGGCTATGCCCTGATGCCGGAGATGGGCTACAAGCCGGTCAACCGCTACCTCCCGCCGCGGCCGCGCCAGGACGGCAAGACAGCGTCATCCTGCGTGAAGCCCAACGAGACCGTCGCGGCCACCGGCACAGCGCATCCTTTCCTGCGCTGGGTCGACCGCGTTTTATCGCACTGACCGATGCATCCAGCTCTTTCTGTCATCGTTTTCACCAGCCTCTCCGGTGCAGGCTACGGGCTGCTGTTCTTGATCGGCGTCCTTTCCGGCACGCAGCTACTGCCGCAGAGTCCCTGGTTCGCCTTCTTCGGAATTGGCCTCGCGCTCGCCTCCGCAGCACTCGGCCTCACGGCGTCGACCTTTCATCTTGGCCGGCCGGAGCGCGCCTGGCGCGCTTTCTCGCAATGGCGCAGTTCCTGGCTTTCGCGCGAAGGGATTTTTTCGCTGGCAGCATTTGCGCCGGCTCTTCTTCTCGGTGGCATCTGGTTTTTCGCCGGCGAATGCATCGCCTGGCTGGGATGGCTCGCTGCCCTGCTTTCGGCGGTAACGACCTATTGCACGGCAATGATCTACGCTTCGCTGAAGACCGTGCCGCGTTGGCACAATGCACAAGTCCCGCTGAACTATTTTCTCCTGGCGCTGATGAGCGGCAGCCTGTTGCTGAACGGTCTGCTCGCTCTCTTCTTCATGCCGGCACCGGCGATCACCTGGTTCACGCTGCTTGTCATCCTCGCGGCGGCTGTTGCCAAGATCGCTTATTGGCGCTGGATCGATCAGGCGCCCGCCACCAGCACCAGCGAAAGCGCCACCGGGCTTGGCGCACTTGGCAAGGTGCGCCTGCTGGAAGCGCCCCATAGCGAGGAGAACTACCTGATGCGCGAGATGGGCCATGTCATCGCGCGCAAACATGCCGGCCCGCTACGCATAATTTCGCTCGCCCTCGGCTTCGCCCTGCCCCTTCTGCTCACGCTGCTGGCGATGGCCTGGCCCGGCTGGCTCGCCATTGTCGCAACCCTCCTGGCGTCAGGTTTCGGCATGCTGGGCATTCTGGTGGAGCGCTGGCTATTCTTCGCCGAGGCCAAGCATGCGGTGACGCTCTACTACGGCACCGCTGCCGTCTAGGCGTGGTACTCAAGATTCACCCCTCGGCAACGCCCATTTCAAGCAGTCACTCGACCGGCACGAGTGCCGGAGCGCCCTTGTTCTTGATCAGGAACACCAGGAACTTCGCCGGCTGGGTGCTGCTTGCGTTCCGGTCGACAATATGCACGTCGTCCGGGCCTTCGTAGAAGGTCTGTCCTTGCGTCAAGGTTACCTGATTTCCACCTTTCAACTGCATCACGACAGAGCATTGCAGTACGTAGAGAAACGCATTCCCATTATTTCGGTGGATCCTTTTCGACCCGCCGGGCCCAAGCCCAAAGGGGGACCGGCGGAAGCCGTGCGGGGGGCCGCGGAAAGTTCCGAGCGCAAGGCGCAGGACCGGGCGCTGATCGAAGCCAGGGACGAAGCGATGAGCGCCTCGCGGGCCAAATCGGATTTCCTCGCCAATATGAGCCATGAGCTGCGTACCCCGCTCAATGCCATTATCGGTTTTTCCGAATTGATGGAGCGGGAGATTTTCGGACCCATCGGCAATCCCCGCTAT
>CAZQLF010000426.1:0-3304 GCA_964594035.1 uncultured Rhodospirillaceae bacterium
AAAGATCATCAGCGTGAAGCCGAACAGCACGGAGATGCGAAAGCCATAGATGACGCGCGCCAACACGTCGCGGGCCTGGTCGTCGGTACCGAGCCAGTTCTTGCTATCCGGCGGGGTGGGCGAGGGGCCGGAAAGGTCCAGCACCGCCGTGTCGTCGCTATAGGGAATGAGCGGCCAGATCATCCAGCCTTTTGCCTTGATCAGGCCGGCAACGTAGGGGTCCTTGTAATCGGCCTCGGTCTGGAAATCGCCACCGAACGTGGTCTCGGGATAGGAGAACAGGGCCGGCACGTAATAATGCCCATCGAATTGCACCAGCAGCGGCTTGTCGTTGGCGATGAACTCGGCAAACAGGCTGATGACGAAGAGGGCGATGAAGATACACAAGCACCAGAAACTCACCCGGTTGGCCCGGAAGACGGCCCAACGCCGCTGGTTGAGCGGGGATAGGCGGATCCCGAGAAAGCGCGGCGGTCTGAACACTGCGGCGGCTTGTGTGCTCATACGTCCCGCGATTCGAAATCGAGGCGGGGATCGACCAGCGTGTAGGTGAAGTCGCCGATGATGTTCACCAGCAAGCCGATAAGCCCAAAGACATAGGTCGTTGCAAACATCACGGGATAGTCACGACGGATCAGTGCGTCATAGCCGAGATAGCCCAGGCCATCGAGGGAGAAGATGATCTCGATCAGCAGCGTGCCGGTGAACAGGATGCCGATGAGGGCAGCCGGAAATCCGCCGATCAGCAACAGCATGGCGTTGCGGAAGACGTGACCGTAGAGAATGCGCGTCTCGGTCAGCCCCTTGGCGCGGGCCGTCAACACATATTGCTGGTTGATCTGCTCCAGGAAGGAATTCTTGGCCCAAAGTGTGAGTCCGGCAAAACTGCCCACGGACATTGCGATCAAGGGGAGTGCCATGTGGCTGAAGTAATCCGCGATGCGCGCCGGCCAGCTGAGGTCATGCCAGTTGTCGGAGACCAGGCCGCGCAAGGGAAACCAACTCAAGTAGTGGCCGCCAGCGAAAATGATGATCAAGAGGATGGCGAAGAGGAATGACGGAATGGCGCTGCCGACGATGATAACGGTGGTCGTGGCCATGTCGAATTTCGAGCCGTCGCGCACAGCCTTGGCGATGCCGAGTGGAATGGAAATCAGGTAGGTGATCAGCGTGGTCCACAGCCCGATGGAGATCGAAACCGGCATTTTCTCGCTGACGAGATCGACCACCGAGATATCGCGCTAGTAGCACTTGCCGAACTCGAAGGTCACGTACTTCTTCAGCATGATGCGGAAGGCCTCCAAGCATGGTCAGGAAGCTCTCATAGATCGGCTTGTCGAATCCGTAATACTTGGTGAACCGGTCGATGAGCGCCGGGTCGATTCCGCGCGCGCCGCGATAGGTGCCTGCCGGGCCGCCGCTTGTCGTCGCCGCGTTGCTCGACGCCACTTCATTGCCGCCACCGGTCAGTTTCGAGGCGGTGTCCTGCGTTTGGCCCTGGATCTTGGCCAGGATCTGCTCGACAGGTCCGCCAGGCGCCACCTGGATGATAAAGAAGTTGAGCACCATGATGCCGAGCAGTGTCGGCACGACGAGAAGCAGGCGGCGCAGGAGATAGGCGAGCACGGCGCGCTTACTTAGTTGCGGCCATGGGCGGTCAGCGCCTTGTCCTTGTCCGCATCGATCCACCAGGCATCGAGGCCGGAACTATAGAGCGGCGGCTTGGGCGGCATGCCGAAACGGTCCCAATAAGCGATGCGTGCAGCCGACAGGTGGAATTGCGGAATGACGAAGTAATTCCACAGCAAGACTCGGTCGAGCGCGTGGGTCAGAACCACGAGATGATCGCGGTCTTGCGCATTGACGATCTGGTTGATCAGGCTGTCGATGGCCGGATCCTTGATGCCGATAACATTCGGGCTGTTTGGCGTGTCAGCGGCGGCGGAGCCCCAGTAGTAGCGCTGCTCATTGCCCGGCGAGAGAGATTCGCCGAAACCGTGGACGATCATATCGAAATCGAATTTCTGAATGCGCGCCTGGTACTGCGTATCGTCGACCGTGCGCACGGTGACGTCGACGCCCAGCCGCTTGAGACTTTGTGCGAAGGGCAGGGTGAGGCGCTCGAACAGCGGGTTGTCGAGCAGGATCTCGAAGGCGAGCGGTGTGCCCGTATCCTTGTTGACGCGCTTGCCATCCTTGATGATCCAGCCTGCTTCGTTGAGCAGCGCATCGGCCTGGCGCAGATTGGCGCGGTTGTTGCCGCTGCCATCGGTCACCGGCAGCATGAATTCCTTGGTAAAAACCTCGTCAGGAATCTTGCCGCGCAGCGGTTCCAGAATTTTCAGCTCCTCCGGCGAAGGCAGGCCCTTGGCCGCTAGCTCTGAATTATCGAAGAAGCTTTTGGTGCGGAAATACTGGCCGTAGAAAAGGGTCTTGTTGCTCCATTCGAAATCGAAGGCATAGCCCAGCGCCTCGCGCACCTTGCGGTCTTTGAAGATGCCGCGGCGAATGTTGAAGGCGAAGCATTGCATCGACGCCGGATCGTGATCCGGGATCATCGTCTGGATCAGCCGCCCGCCTGCCTTGGCCGCACCTTCATATCCCGTGGCCCAGACCTTGGCGCTTTGTTCGGCGATGTAATCAAAGGCGCCGGCCATGAACGCGATATGCTGGACACCGGGATCCTTGTAGTAGTCGTAGCGGATGACATCGTAGTTATCGACACCGACCTTCACCGGCACTTTCCAGCCCCAATAGTTCGGATCGCGGCGATAGGTGATGTAGCGGGGTGATTCGAACGCCTCGATTTTGTAGGGCCCGCTGCCCAATGGCGGCACCAGGGTCGTCGCCTCGAAATCCTTGCCCTCCCAGTAATGCTTCGGCAGCACGGGTAGCTGGCCGAGAATCTGCGAGAGCTCGCGGTTCTTGTTGTCCTTGAAGGTGAACTTGACCTTCAGCTTGCCAGCCGCTTCGGCCTTGGTGACGTCGGCGTAGTAGAGCGCGTATTGCGGATCGCCCTTCTCGCGCAAGATGTTGAAGGTGAAGACGACATCCTCGGCGGTGACCGGCGTGCCGTCCTGGAAGCGCGCCTCAGGGCGCAGGTTGAAAGCGACCCAGCTTTTGTCGTCAGGCAGCTCGACGGATTCGGCCAGCAGGCCGTATTCGGTATCCGGTTCATTGGGATTGCGGACCATCAAGGGTTCGAAGAGGGCGCCAACACCCGCCGCTGCCACGCCCTTGAATGAGAACGGGTTGAAAGTGTCGAAACTGCCCACCACGCCCACATGCAACTCGCCGCCCTTGG
>CAZQLF010000427.1:0-3301 GCA_964594035.1 uncultured Rhodospirillaceae bacterium
TCCCCTGAGCGTCCCCCGGACGCCGTCATTGAGGGTCACCTCGCCATGGCTCTGTTCAGCGTGCGCACGCTTGGATTTCCGGAGATCCGTCGGGACGACCGGCTGTGCCAGCTTGCCTTGCGCAAGGGCCTCGCCCTGTTGGTCTTTCTGGCCGAAGCGAAGGGTTCAGTCGGGCGTGACGTCTGCGCCGCGATGTTGTGGCCGGAAGGCGGCGAAGACGTCGTACGGGCGCGGCTGCGGCGTCTGTTGCATCGCCTCCAGCTCACGCTGGGGGACGACGTTCTCACCACCGACCGGTCAACAGTTCGATGGTCGCCTGCGATCGACATGCAGGTGGATTCCCAGTTGTTCGAGCAAGCTTGCGACCGCGGCGAGTTCGAGCGTGCGTGCCGCCATTATCTTGGTGACTTTCTCGAGGGCTTTTCACCCGGCGACTGCCCGCAGTTCGACGAATGGGCTTTCTTTCGCCGGGAGGCCTTGCGGGGCCGGGCGATCCATGCGCTCGAGCGAGTGGTGCACGACAAGCATGCGGCCGGCAACTACGCGGCGGCAGCCGCGCACGCCGGCCGTCTTGTCGAGTTCGATCCACTCAGTGAAGTGTACAGTCGTCACCTCATTCGCAACCTTCTGCTCGCCGGAGACCGTGCCACGGCGCAGCGGCATCTCGAGGCTCTGACGCAGCGCCTTCGCGACGAGCTCGATGTGGCCCCCGAATCCGAAACTCGCTCGCTGCTGAATTCTGGTGCACCGTTGCCCATCGAGCACCCGCCATCGACGCGCTACGTCAGCGGTGGCGGCGTCCATCTCGCATTCCAGACCTACGGCGCCGGCCGTATTGATGTCCTGGTACTGCCCGGTTTCGTGTCCCACGTCGAACGGGTGTGGGAGGAGCCCCGGTGCCGGGCGTTCCTCTCTTCCCTCGCCGAGATGGGCCGTCTCATCCTGCTCGATCGTCGCGGCGTCGGGCTTTCCGACCGGGTCGGGTTCAATCCCAGCGTCGATGCGACCGCTCAGGACATCGGTACCGTGCTTGACGCCGCCAGCAGCCGTAGGGTCGTGCTGTTCGGTGCGTCAGAGGGCGGACCAGCATGCATCAAGTTTGCGGTTGATCATCCCGATCGGGTCGCTGGCCTCATTCTGTTTGCCTCGTTGGCGAAGGGAACCGCAACGCATGACTATTCCCACACGCTTCAGGCTAGTCAGTACGACGTGTGGCTGCAGCAGCTCGTCGCAGTCTGGGGTGGGCCTGCCGGCATTGAGACGTTCGCGCCGAGCCTGTCTGGCGATCTTCAGGCGAGAGCCTGGTGGGCAGGCTTGCTCCGGGCAGCGTCGAGCCCGGGAGCCATCAAGGGCGTGCTCGAGGCGTTGCGCGATATGGATGTGCGGCATCTCCTGGGCCGAGTTTCCGTGCCGACCTTGGTGCTGCACCGTCACGACGATCGCGCCGTTCGCATCGGCGCCGGCCGGCATCTCGCCAGCCACATCGCGCAGGCGCGATTCGTCGAGCTCGAAGGCGCCGATCACTGGGCCTTCGCGGGTGATCAGCAACCCGTCATGGATAACATCAAGCAGTTTGTCGGCAGTCTCGCTGCGTAATTTCGCACTGGCCGATCCCACTTCTATACTTAGCTTATGAGAGTGCGAGACTCGGGCTTAACGGTGGTGCGGTGGCCCGCGCCAGTTGCGGTAATCGAAACCTCGATCCTGGCCAACCCCTCGCGAGCCAGCACTTCCCGCTCGATGCGCTGAATCACGTTCGTTCCGACTAAAGGCAACTTTCGGGTCAACTTGGGACACTCGCCGGCCGCAGATACAGTTCGGGAGAGAGGATAGCAATCGAAGAGACGTTCTTCAACGATGCATCGCAGAGGTAAGTCGAGCCCATCGCGGCGAGTGGTGGATTTTCTCCTTGCGGAATGCGATCAAGACGTCGGGAGGCAGCTGGTAATGGCGCCCTTACCTAGCCATCGCCTGGAATTCCAGCAATCGTCGTAGCGTGTTGCACTATCCAATCACGGGCACCAATGCGCTCATAGCGGAAACGTGAACTCGAGCCAGGTCTTTTCCCCTTGCGGACGATTCTGAGCCCTGAATTCGTGTTGCCACTTCAGAACAACTCCAGAGTACTTACTGAAGTCGTATCGAACCTGGGGACCGATCGGGGCGCACTGGGTGTTTACGGCCTATACCGTCGGCCTGTGCGTCCTGGCCACCATTGCCGTGGTGACGATGCCTGAGACAAGGGGGATCAGCCTGCGGGTGGCCGGCACGGCCAGGGCCTGATGGCAGGCGCGCAATCGCCGGCCCCACTGTGAAACCCTGGCATCCCGGGTCTGTGAGAGTATCTGGCCTGGATATCTCCAAAGTCGAAGGATTGACCAGGATCCATGAACCGTCTCGACGAGACAAGTGACGGCAGCGCTACGCGGCCCGTCCCGCTACCCCGGCGGCGTGGCCTTCTGTTCCCCGCGTTCGCGTGGTCCGGGTTCTCGTCCGCATTTGCCTCCATCATCGTCGGGGGTTACCTGCAGGCCCGCCTGGGCACGTTCGACGCGCTGTTCGCAGCGACGCTCGGCAACTGGATTCTCTTCATCTATTCGGCGGCAATTGGCTTCGCCGCCGGTCGCTGGGGCCTGAGTTCGCAACTCGTGCTGGAAGGCGTCTTCGGCCGCTGGGGCGCGGTGATGCCCGGCGCGTTGCTCGGTGCGCTGGTGACGGGCTGGTTCGCATTCCACGTTGCCGTGACGGCGAACATCCTGGTCGCCGCGCTGCACCTGCAGGCCGAAGCGACGCTCGCAATCTGCCTCATCGGCGCGCTGTTCGCGATGCCGGTCATCGTCCGCATCAGCCGTGGCTTCAACATGACTGCGATCGGGATTCCTGCGATGACCCTGTTCGCCATCGTCGTCTTCGCAGATCGGCTCGCTCCCAGGTGGGACGTGCTGCTGGATGGCCCGATCGGCGGGCCGATGCCGTTCGGAACCGGGGTGTGCATTGCCTTCGGCACCTTCGTCGTGAGCGGTACGATGACGGGCGACATCGTAAGGTACTGCCGCACCGGCAACGAAGCGGTACAGGCGACGGCATTCGGCTTCCTGCTGGCGAACCTGCCGTTCCTGATCCTGGGTGTGCTGCTCGCGGCATCAGGCATCAGGGTGAACGACCTCTTCACCGCGGGCAATGCGCTGTCGTGGCTGCTGCTGGGGCTCGTCATCGTCGCCAACTGGACCACCTGCGATGCGTGCCTGACAAACGCCGCCGTGACGTTCAAGAGTGCGTTTCCGACACTGCCCTGGATGGG
>CAZQLF010000428.1:0-3301 GCA_964594035.1 uncultured Rhodospirillaceae bacterium
CTACCGCCCGCCCTCTCCGCGGCCGGCCCGATGGATTTTCGTCCACTGTCCAGGAACCCTGGCCTGGGTTGCCGCTTTGGCTGGCCGCGGTGGCGGCGGCCAGAGCCTCGGCCGCGCTCGCCATGGTCTCGCACAGGAAGACGTCGACATAAGGCGCGAGCAGTTCCACCTGCTCCTGATAGAGCGGCAAGATCTGGTCATGCGGTCCAACGAGATCGGGCCGGTAACTGCCGCGTAGCGGCGGCAGGCTGCCGGCAATGGCGATGGGCCGGCCGGCATCCTCGCGGGATTGCTGCGCCAGCTCGCAGGCCAACCGGTTGAGCGTGGCGTAGCGGTCCTCGATCCCTTCGACCGCGAGGCGGTCGCGGATCAGGCCATAGGTGTTCGTCGTGATCACGTCGGCGCCGGCGATGATGTAGTCGCGATGGACCTCACGCACCGTATCGGGGGCGACGATCAGCGCATTGGCCGACCAGATCGTGTCCAGGATGGGCACACCCCGCCGCCGCAGCTCGCGGCCGGTCCCGCCATCCAGCAGCAAAGGGCGATCGAAATCGAAGGCTTGAGCCAAGGGCTTGGTCTCGCCGTGAAGGTGCCGTTCCTATAGCAACTTGTGCGGTTGACCTCAACGCCACGCCCGGCATCAATGGCGCCATGGGCGATACAATCATGGATCTGGCACTGAAGGAGGCCGCGGCGGCCGCGACGCGCGGCGAGGTTCCCGTTGGCGCGGTGCTGGTCGATAGCCGCAGCGGCGAGGTACTTGCCAGGACCGGCAACCGGGTGGAAGAGCTGGGCGATCCAACGGCCCATGCCGAGATGCTGGCGATCCGCGCCGGGGCCGAAGCCCTGGGGCTGAAGCGCCTCACCGATGCCGATCTCTATGTGACGCTGGAGCCCTGTACCATGTGCGCAGCGGCAATTTCGTTTGCGCGATTGCGGCGGCTCTATTTCGGCGCGCCAGACCCCAAAGGCGGGGCCGTAGAGCACGGCGCGCGATTCTTCTCTCTACCGACCTGCCACCACCGGCCGGAGGTCTATGGCGGCATCGGCGAGAGCGGGGCCGCCGCCCTGCTTCGGAATTTTTTCCAGGCGCGGCGCTAGGGTCGCAACGTCAAATATTCAGGCGATCCCGCACCTTGTAGTAGACGATCGCGGGGCCCAGGAACCACGGATCGCCGCTGTAGAAGGGCCGCGTCGGGAAGCTGATGCCATCGAGCCCGGTGCGGCCTTCCGGCTTGCCCAGCACCTGCAGGCCGATTCTGCTGCCGAAATAGCTCGCCAGCGAAACGCCGGAGCCGCAATAGCCAGCGCAGTAATGGATACCGTCGGCCATGCGGCCGAGATGGGGCAGGGTATCGAAAGTGTAGGCAACGAACCCCATCCAGCTATGGGTGATCTTCGTTGCGGCGAGCTCGGGAAAGATGCTGGTCATATGCGCATGCAGGCGTGGCGCGCTGACCTTCGGATCGGTCTCCTTCAGCGCCACGCGGCCGCCGAAGACCATGCGCCGGCGATCCTCTGACAGGCGGTAATAGAAGACCAGCTTCCGCGTGTCGCTGAAGACCCGGTTCTTCGGGCTCAGCTTGCCGGCGAGAGCGGGATCGAGCGGTTCGGTCGCGATGATGTAGCTGCCGATGGGAATGACGCGCCGGCGCAGCCAGGGCGTCAGTCCGCCGGTATAGCCGTTGGTTGCCACCACCACATCGCGCGCCTGCAGGCTGCCGCGCGGTGTGGTAAGCCGGAAGCCATCGCCTTCCTTGCCGATGGAGAGCACCGGGCAGCGGGTGACGATGCTGGCACCGGCGGCCTGCGCGCGGGCGAGCAATCCCAGGTGATACTTCGCCGGATGTAGCGAGGCCTGGCGCGGATAGACAACGCCGCCGAAATAGCGATCGCTGCCGATTTCGCGGCGCTGCTCGTTTCTTGGCACGACCTGGACGTCGACTTCCAGCCCCTTGGTCTGGTGGGTTGCGTCATGGGCCAATTTCTCAAACGCCGCACTGTTATGCGCGGCATGGAAGCGCCCGACCTTCTCCCAATTACAGTCGATATTTTCGCGCGCAATGAAATCCTCGATCCATTGCAGGGCATTGAAACCCTCGCGGCGGATGGCAAAGGCGACATCCTTGCCGTGGCGCTCGGACAGCTCGTCGTAGTACGGCTTGATGGACGTGCTGACCTGGCCGCCATTGCGGCTTGAACAGCCCCAGCCGGCATCCTCCGCATCCAGCACCACGACACGCCGTCCGCCTCGCGCGAGTTCGATGGCCGCGCTGAGGCCCGTATAGCCACTGCCCACGATGGCAACATCGCTGCTCGCCGGTGGTGCGACGGGCGGCAGGCTGGGCTGGGGGGCGGCTTCCCACCAATAGGGCTGGTTCTTGTAGTCGGCAGCGAAGAGGTTCTCAGACATGGAGCATTCCTTGACGTAAGGCCTATGGTTGGTGGGCCAGCGCGCGCCAGCCGATGTCGCGCCGGCAAAAGCCGCCGGGCCAGTCGACGAGGTCGATGGCCTGATAGGCGCGCTTCTGCGCCTCGGCCACTGTTGCGCCCAGTGCGGTGATATTCAACACGCGCCCGCCTTCGGCCAGCAACCGGCCATCGGAGCTCCGCTTTGTGCCGGCATGGAAGATTGTGATGCCGGGCAATGCGGCCGCTTTGTCGAGCCCGCGGATCTCGCTGCCCTTGGCGTAGCTGCCGGGATAGCCCTTGGCCGCCATCACGACGGTCAATGCCGCTTGCGGCAGCCAGCGCAGATCGACCTGGTCCAGCACCCCGTCATGCGCCGCCATCAATGCCGGCAACAGGTCGGATTTGAGCCGCGGACCAAGCACCTGACATTCCGGATCGCCGAAGCGAACATTGTATTCCAGCAACTTGGGGCCAGCGCTGGTCAGCATGATGCCGGCGTAGAGCACGCCCTTGAAGGGCTTTTTCTCCTGCGCCATCGCCGCAACCGTGGGCCGCACGATCTGGCTCATGATCGCGCTTTCAACCTGCGGGGTTGCAGCTGGCGCGGGCGAATAGGCGCCCATGCCGCCGGTGTTGGGGCCGGTATCGCCATCGCCCACGCGCTTGTGGTCCTGGGCCGAGGCGAGCGGAAGCGTTGTCTTGCCGTCGACGAGGGCAAAGAAGCTCAACTCCTCGCCCTCGAGAAATTCCTCGATGACGATCTCCGCGCCCGCGGCACCCAGCGAGCTTCCGACCATCATCGTATTGATTGCCGCAAGCGCCTGGCCGCTGGTCTCGGCGATCACCACGCCTTTGCCGGCGGCAAGCCCGTCCGCCTTGATGACGA
>CAZQLF010000429.1:0-3289 GCA_964594035.1 uncultured Rhodospirillaceae bacterium
GGACACATCGGGGGGCAGGCCGGAAATCGTATAGAGTTCGGCGCCCTTGGGCTGGAGCGAAGGGATGCTGCGCTGGAGGGCGCGCGTGTAGGGATGGCGCGGCGAGTGGAAGAGCGTGCGGGTGTCGGCGGTCTCGACGATGCGGCCGGCATACATCACCTGCACGCGGTCGGCGACCTCCGCCACCACGCCCATGTCGTGGGTGATGAGCACGACGGCAGAGCCGAAATCGCGCCGCAGCTTCTGCACGAGCTCGAGGATCTGCGCCTGCACGGTGACGTCGAGCGCGGTCGTGGGCTCGTCCGCGATCAGCAGCGAGGGATTGCAGGAGAGCGCCATGGCGATCATGGCGCGCTGGCGCATGCCGCCGGAGAGCTGATGGGGATAGCGCTCGATGGTCGCGGCCGGATTGGGAATGCCGACTGCCGCCAGCAGTTCGATCGCGCGCTTGTGGGCGGCGCTCTTCGACAGGCGGTTATGGGCGCGCAGCTGCTCTCGAATTTGCCAGCCGATGGTGTAGACGGGGGTCAGCGCCGTCATCGGATCCTGGAAGATCATAGCGATCTCGCGCCCGCGGATGGAACGCAGCGCCCGCTTCGACAGGCCGTTCAGCTGACGGCCCTTGTAGACGATCGAGCCCTCGATCACCGCATTGGGATCGTTGATCAGCCCCATGACGCTCATCAGCGAGACGGTCTTGCCCGAGCCGGATTCGCCAACGACGCCGACGATCTCGCGCTCGCCGACACGGAAGGAGACATTGTCGACCGCGCGCAGCAGACCGCGCTCGGTGCGGAAGGAGACCGAAAGGCCCTTCACCTCGAGCAGGGTGTTGTTGGCTGCCTCAGGCAAGACGCACCCGCGGGTCGAGGGCGGCGTAGACGATGTCGACCACGGCATTGGCCGCGACGACGAAGAACGAGGCGTAGATGACTGTCGCCATGATGACCGGCAGGTCGAGGTTCTTCAGCGCGTCATAGGTGAGCTTGCCCACCCCCTGCAGGCCGAAGACCACTTCGGTCAGCAGGGCGCCGCCGCCCACCAGTGCGCCGAAATCGAGGCCGAACAGGGTGACGAAGGCGATCAGCGAGGTGCGCAGCGCATGGCGCAGCAGGATGCGGCTTTCGCTCAGGCCTTTGGAGCGCGCGGTGCGGATGAAATCTTCCTGGTTGGCTTCGACGATGCCGGCCCGCAGCACGCGGCCGTAAATGCCGATGTAGAGGATGGCCAGCGTAACCCAGGGAATGACCATGGTCTTGAACCATTCCCAGGGATCGTCCAGCAGCGGCTTGTAGCCCAGTGCGGGAACCCAGGAAAACAGCCAGGTATCGTGCAGCCTGGCTTGGGTAATGAGATTAACCACTTCACCGAGCCAGTAGACCGGCATGGAAATGCCGATCAGGCCCAGGATCATCAACAAACGGTCGAGCGGACTGTTCTTGGTTGCCGCGGCGATGACGCCGATGGCGATGCTGGTCACGATCCAGACGATTGCGGCGCCGAAGACCAACGAGAGGGTGATGGGGGTCGCCTCCATAACCTCCGGGATCACCTGCTGGCCACGATTGACGAATGACGCGAGATCACGGGTGATGAACAGCTTCTTCATCATCAGCGCGTATTGCACGGGCAGCGGCCGATCGAGACCGAAATCATGGCGCACAGCGACAAGCGTCTCGGGGGCGGCATTGCGTCCGGCGATGCGCGAAGCGGGGTCGGCGCCTGGCGTTGCGAAGAAAATCAGGAAAACGACGATGCTGATTCCCAGCATCACAAAGACCATTTGCACCAGCCGGCGGATCAGGACGCTGATCATTGCTCAGTGGATCCTGAGCTTTGCCCGCGGGTCGAGAGCGTCGCGTACGCCATCGCCCAGGACGTTGAGGCACAGAACGCAAAGCACGATGGCCAGACCCGGCGCGACGGCAACCCAGGGCCGGACATAGAGCACATCCTGGCCATCCTGGATGATGGTGCCCCAGCTGGCATCAGGCGCCTGCACGCCGATGGACAGGAACGACAGTGCCGATTCCGTCAGCATGTTCAGCGCCAGCATCAGCGGCACAAAGACGATCAGTGTCGTCATCACATTGGGCAGGATGTCGCGGAACAGGATGCGGCCCGCCGGCACGCCGAGGCCCGTGGCCGCAAGAACGAACTCGCTTTCCTTCAGTGCCAGGACCTGTCCGCGCACGGGCCGCGCCACATAGGGCACATAGACGACGCCGATGATGACAATGGGCAGCCACAAACTGCCGGCTTCTATGGTGATGGGCCCGACCTCCACACCGTGGATCAGCACGATGGAGAGCGAGATGGCGAGCAGGAAGATCGGAAAAGCCCAGATCACGTCGAGGACGCGGGAGATGACGGTATCGACAAGCCCGCCGAAGAAGCCGGCGGCCCGGCCCATGACGGCCGCCAGCACCAGGCAGATGATGGTGGAGATGCCGGCGATGAACAGCGAGTTGCGTCCGCCGTAGAAAATGCGGGCCATGACGTCGCGACCCTGCTCGTCGGCGCCAAGGAAATAGTTGGTGATGTCCCAGGTGGGACCGATAGGTGTCGACCCCAGCCCAAGCCCCTCATCCGAGGGCTGCAGCAGCTGCACGTCCTGGCCATCGATAGTGATCGTGCCATCGATGTTCGAGGTGAATGGATCGGTATGCGCGATGTAGTTCGCATAGACCGGCGCCAAGGCGCAGGCGATGACGATCAAAAGAAAGACCGCCAAGGCGGTCATGGCAGCCTTGTCGGCCCAAAGCTTGCGCGCCGCCCTGGCCCAGGGGCCTAGGGCGGGGCGCTCGAACGTCGTCGCTGTGATGATCGCGGGTTCAGAAGCCGCCGGCGTCTGCACGGTCATGGTAACCTTGCCCCCTGCTGACGCCGGCGCTTCCTTACCCCTTTGCCTACTGCACCCAGGATCTCGTCACGACCCAGTAGTACTGGCCGTTGAACATGAAATTGCCGGTGCGCTTGGAAATGAAGTCGACATGCTTGGGTGTGAACAGCACAGCCGCAGCCGCCGCGTCCGTCACATCCTTGTCGATCTGGGCCCATTTCTTATTGGCGGCCGCATCGTCAGTGATACCTGTGGCCTGAGCGTCCTTCATTTTGGCGTCGATGGCCTTGTCGCAGAATCCGGCAATGTTGACCGAGTTGTCGGATTCAGGATGGAAGGAATCGCAGCCGAACAGCACATTCAGAAAGTCGGAGGCCGCCGGATAATCCTGGTACCACTCGGTCAGGCTCATCTGCACCTTGTTCTTGGTGTTCTGGATGTAGGTGA
>CAZQLF010000430.1:0-3288 GCA_964594035.1 uncultured Rhodospirillaceae bacterium
AGGCGAGCGGCCCGCCGGGGCCTCGTACACTCACAGACTCGACGTCGGCAAGCGGCGCCTTGATGGCATTCCAGAAGGCACGTTCATGGGCATAGGCCGCGCGCTGGGCGGCCACGTCATCGGCAGCGGCGGGAGGCAAAGCCGCAAACAGCCTTTCGCTCTCCGCCATGACCTGCACCATCTGCGGATCGAGGCGCCGGCCGAGATCGAGCTTGATCATCGTGCGTTGGTGGCGGCGGCTCTGAGCTTGGCGCGGTTGGCCAGGATGCCATCGAGCCAGTCCGTCTTCATCTCCGGCACCGAGGAAAGCAACAGTTCGGTATAGGGATGATAGGGCGGCGCGAATACTCTCTCGGTATCGCCACCCGCGACCATGCGGCCCTTCAGCATGACCACGACCTTGTTGGAGATCCGCTTCACCGTTCCCAGGTCGTGGGTGATGAAGAGATAAGCAACGCCAAGCTCGTCCTGCAGGCGTTTCAGCAAGCGCAGGATCTCCTCGCCGACCAGCTGATCGAGCGCCGATGTCACTTCATCGCAGATGATGAGATCGGGTTCGGCGGCGAGCGCCCGGGCGATGCAGACGCGCTGCTTCTGACCGCCGGAGAGTTCGCCGGGTTTGCGGTTGATGAACTCCGCCGGCAAGTCGATCAGCTTCAGCAGTTCCAGGACCCGCGTCCGAACCTGCTCACGCGAGCGGTTGAAGTAGAAGCGAACGGGGCGGCCGATGATATCGAACAGGGTTTGGTGGGGATTCACCGCCACATCCGGCATCTGATAGATCATCTGGATTCGGCGAAGCTGGTCCTTGCTTCGCGCCTTCATGCTGGCGGGCAGGCTTTCGCCGCGGAAGCGGATGTCGCCGGCCGCGCGCGGCAGCAGACCGACAATGACCCGGGCCAGCGTGCTCTTGCCCGATCCGGATTCACCGACGACCGCGAGCGTGTCGCCTTTGCGCACCTGAAGGGAGACGTTGTCGATGACTTTCTGCAGCGTGCGATAGCTGGCCGTCACGCTCTGCACGTCCAGCACCGGCGCCTCGCTCGCCGCCTGGACCAGGAATTTGTGGCCCGCCACGCGCTCGGCCACCAGGCGGCGGGTGTACTCGTCCTTCGGCTGGTGCAGGATCTGGCCCGCATCGCCCAGCTCGATCATCTTGCCGTGGCGCAGCACCATGATCCGGTCGGCGATTTGCGCGACGACGGCAAGATCATGCGTGATGTAGAGGGCTGCAGTGCCGTGGACGCGGATCAGGTTGCGGAACGAGGCTAGCACCTCAACCTGGGTGGTGACGTCGAGCGCCGTCGTCGGTTCGTCGAAGACCAGGATGTCCGGTTTGGCCGCCATCGCCATGGCCGCCATGGCGCGCTGCAGCTGGCCGCCGGAAACCTGGTGGGGATAGCGCTCGCCGAAGGTTTCGGGGTTCGGCAGATCGAGCTCCTTGAACAGCTTCACTGCCTCGCCCTTTGCCGCAGCGAAGTTCATCAGCCCGTGGCGCACCGGGACCTCGCAGACCTGCTCGTAGAGCGTCATGGCCGGGTTGAAGGAGGCCGCGGCACTTTGTGCAATGTATGCCACACCGTGCCCGCGCAGCTCTTGGCGCTGGGCCAAGGTCATCTGGCGGATATCCTTGCCCTGGAAGAGGATCTTTCCGCCCACAATGAAGCAGCCACGCCTTGAATAGCCGAGCGTGGCTAGCCCGATGGTGGATTTTCCCGCGCCGGATTCGCCGATCAGCCCGAGAACCTCGCCGCGCTTCAGAGTCAGGCTGACGTCATGGACCAGAACAGGCCCGGCACCCCGGTCGGAGCGCGCCTGGATACGCAGGT
Organism: uncultured Rhodospirillaceae bacterium; assembly: GCA_964594035.1. Taxonomy (GTDB): domain Bacteria; phylum Pseudomonadota; class Alphaproteobacteria; order Dongiales; family Dongiaceae; genus DASXQK01. The sequence goes on from CAZQLF010000430.1 coordinate 1,830, forward strand.
CCTCGACTCTCAATACCTCGCTGCCAATCTCCCGCGCGCTCATGCGCCTTCTCCCTGGCCCTTCGAATGGATAGCCAACATCCAGTCGACGACGAAATTGACCCCGATGGTGAGGATGGCGATGGCCGCAGCGGGATAGAGGGGGGCGGCGGTGCCCACGCTGATCATGTCGCGGTATTCGCGCACCATACTGCCCCAGTCGGCATTGGGCGGCTGGATGCCGAGGCCGAGGAAACTGAGAGCAGCGATAAACAGGAAGGTGAAGCAGAAGCGAAGGCCGAATTCCGCCACGAGCGGCGGCGCCGCATTAGGCAGGATCTCGCGCCGCACCAGCCACCACATGCCCTCGCCGCGCAGCCGCGCAGCCTCGACGAAGTCGAGAACGACGATGTTCATCGCAACGGCCCGGGCAAGGCGGAAGACCTTGGTCGAATCGAGCAGGGCAATGGTGACGATCAGGACCGGGATATCGGTGCCCAGCACGGACAGCACAATGAAGGCGAATATCAGCGTCGGCATCGAGAGCATGAGGTCGACGAGGCGAGACAGCGCAATGTCGATCCAGCGTCCGGCAACCGCGGCGACAAACCCTGCGATAATGCCGATGGTGAAGGAAAGCGCCGTAATGACGAGGGAAAGGCCGATCGAGGTGCGCGCGCCATACAGCAGGCGGCTGAAGATGTCGCGCCCGATCTGGTCCAGGCCCAGCCAGTAGTCGGCGCTGGCCGGAGCCCAGGCGTCGCCGATGGAATCCTCCTGCGCATAGGGCGCAAAGAAGGGACCGACCACCGCGGCCAGGATGTTTATGACAACGATCAAAATCCCGATCTGCGCCGTCAGTGTCAGCTTGTGTCCGAAGAGGCGCATGGACAGGCCGCCTCCTAGCGCGGATGGCGCAGGCGCGGATTGCTCATGATCGCCAGCACATCCGCCGTCATGTTCAGCAGGATGAAAGTGCCGGCGAAGATGAGGCCGCAGGCCTGCACGACCGGAACGTCATGTTTGGAGACGGCGTCGACCATCAGCTGGCCAAGGCCGGGATAGACGAAAACCACCTCCACCACGACCACGCCGACGATGAGATAGGCGAGGTTGAGCGCGATGACGTTGATGATCGGCGCCAGCGCATTGGGGAAGGCATGCTGAACGACGATGCGCCATTTCGGCAAACCCTTGAGAATCGCCATTTCTATATAGGGGCTGGCCATGATCGAGAGCACGGAGGCCCGCGTCATGCGCATCATATGGGCGATGACAACGAGCACGAGCGTCATCATGGGAAGGAATGTGAGGTAAAGGCGGTCGGCAAACGACGTGTCCGGCGTGACATTGGCCAGCGAGGGGAACCAACCATTGTCGCCGGCAAGATACTTGATCAGCAGATAACCGAGAAAATACTCGGGCACGGAAATGGTCATCAGGGTGACCGTGTTGACCAGCCGGTCGTACACGCCTCCCT
>CAZQLF010000431.1:0-3285 GCA_964594035.1 uncultured Rhodospirillaceae bacterium
GCACTGTGGGCAGCGGGCGAAAGCTGGTCGCTGCGCGGCGTCTCCCTCGTCGTTTTCCTTGTTCTTGCCCGCCTGGTCGACCCGGCGGCCTTCGGCCTCGTGGCACTCGCCGCCGTCTATGTCACCACGGTGCAGGCGCTCTCCGACCAGGGTCTCGCCACGGCCCTCATCCAGCGCGAGCATCTCGAAGAGGCGCACAAGGATTCCGCCTTCTGGGCCAATCTCGCCGTGGGCGCGCTCCTGGCACTGGCGACTCTCGCCATCGCCGAACCGGCCGCCGCCTTCTATAAGGAGCCCAGGCTTGCTTCGATCCTGCGCTGGTATGCGCTGTGGCCGCTGCTGGGCTCGCTCTCCGTCGTCCAGCAGGCTCTGCTGCGCCGCGCCATGCGCTTTCGCGAACTGGCGTTGCGGCAACTGGCTGGTGCAGTTGCCGGCGGTATCGCCGGTGTCGCGCTCGCCTTTGCCGGCATGGGGGTCTGGGCGCTGGTGGCCCAGCAGCTCGTCAACCAGGCGACATCGCTCATCGTGCTCTGGTCCATTGCCGGCTGGCGGCCGCGCCTTGCGTTCTCCTGGCTGCATTTCCGGCATCTCTTCGGTTTCGGCTTCAATGTGCTGGCGGCCAATGTGGTGCGTGCCATCGGCTTTCAGGCGGACCGCCTCGTGCTGGGGTATGTCCTTGGAACGATGGAACTCGGCTATTACAGCGTGGCCCAGCGCCTGCTCGCCATTGTCACCGATTTCGTCGCCGGCAGCGCCGAACGCATCGTCGTGCCGCTGTTTGCGCGCATCCAGGGCGACAAGGATCGTGTCGATCGCGGCCTGATGACCGCGCAACGCGTGCTGACGCTCGCCACCATCCCGGCCTTCATCGGCCTTGCGGTCACGGCACCGGTGCTGATGCCGGTTGTCCTCGGCGGCCAGTGGCAGGCGAGCGTGCCGGCGACCCAGATCCTCGCCTTCGCTTCGTTGGGCTTTTGCCTCAGTTTCTTCTTCGGCCATGTGCTGACGGCGCTCGGCCGGCCGGGCTTGCGCCTTGGCATCGTCATGGCCCAAGCCATCGGCCAGGTGGTGTTCTCGCTCATCGGCGTGCAATTCGGCCTTGCCGGGCTCTGCCTCGGGGTCGTCGCTAACCAGGCGCTGTTCTATGTCGTCGAGCTTTTGTTCCTGCAGCGCAATTCCGGTTTCTCGCTGAGAGATTATTTGAGCGAAGGCCTGTTGCCGCTGGGCGCCTCGCTGCTCATGGCGGCGGCGGTGGTCCTGCTCCGGCGGAGCTTCGGCGATCTGCGTCCTGTTTTGCAGCTCGTCGCCGAGATCGCTTTGGGCGCCGCCGTCTACGGCGTCCTCCTCCTTATATTCGGACGCAAGCGCCTGAAAGAGCCGCTGGAAATGGCACGGGGATTGCGGCGCCCGCCGGCTCCCCCAAATCCCAGCCCCCTTGAGGATATGGGAGAGTAAACCGGCCGAACTTGCAGCCTTCCCCGCGAATGCCTAGGTTAACGCCATCGCTGAAGTCTCGCGGATAAACCCTTTTGGGGCCGAGGACATGCTGGCCGGCAAACGCATCTTGCTCGTCATCTCCGGCGGGATCGCCGCCTATAAGAGCCTGGAGCTGATCCGCCGCCTGCGCGAACGCGGGGTATCGGTGCGCGCCATTTTGACCAAGGGCGGTGCCGCGTTCGTGACGCCGCTGTCCGTTGCCGCCCTCAGCGAGCACAAGGTCTATCAGGACCTGTTCTCTCTCACCGACGAGAGCGAGATGGGCCATATCCGGCTGTCGCGCGAGGCCGATCTCGTGGTCGTCGCCCCGGCCAGCGCGGATCTGGTTGCCAAGCTGGCCCACGGCAATGCGGACGATCTTGCCTCGACCACGCTGCTCGCCACCGACAAGGTAGTGCTGATCGCGCCCGCCATGAACACCATGATGTGGGAGAACGCGGCGACGAAGGCCAATATCGCGACGCTGAAATCCCGCGGCATCCGGCAGGTCGGCCCCAATGCCGGCGACCTTGCCTGTGGGGAAGTCGGCGGCGGCCGCATGGCCGAGCCGATGGAAATTCTCGCTGCCATCGACGCCTACTTCGGCGCCGCGGCGCCGCTCAGCGGCCGGCGCGCCATCGTCACCAGCGGCCCGACTTTCGAGGCCATCGATCCCGTCCGCTTCATCGGCAACCGCTCCTCCGGCAAGCAGGGTCATGCGATCGCCGCGGCGCTTGCGCGGCGCGGTGCTTCAACCGTGCTCGTCTCGGGCCCGACAAACGAGCCCGATCCCGCCGGTGTGGATGTCAAACATATTGAGAGCGCGGAACAGATGCTGGCCGCCTGCCGCGCCGCACTGCCCGCGGATATCGCTGTCTGCGCCGCGGCCGTCGCCGATTGGCGCCCGGCGAAACTGGCGGATCAGAAGATCAAGAAGGCGGCGAGCGATCCCGCCCCGATTACGCTGCTGCGCAATCCCGACATCCTCGCGACGTTGTCCGCGGCGGGCAATCAGCGGCCGCGCCTGGTGGTGGGCTTTGCCGCCGAAACGGAAGACCTGATCGCCAATGCGAAAAAGAAGCTTGCGGCCAAGGGCTGCGACTTCATCGTCGCCAATGATGTCTCGACCGGCACCGGCACGTTCGGCGGTGGGGAGAACACCGTGCATCTCGTCGGCAAGGATGGCGTGGAAAACTGGCCGCGACTTTCCAAGCAGGATGTGGCCGAACGCCTGGTCGATACCATCGTGCGCCGCCTCGCCGCGGCGAGCTGATCTGCCGGCCATTGACGGCCCTCTTGTGACGCCGCTCCAGGTTCCCGTTCACCGTCTGCCGCATGGGCGCGATCTGCCATTGCCGCGCTATGCCAGCGAGGATGCCGCGGGCCTCGATCTTCTGGCGGCCGTCATCGAGCCCATTGAGCTCGAACCGGGTGCGCGCATGCTGATTCCGACTGGAATCGCCATTGCGCTCCCGCTCGGCTATGAGGCGCAGGTCAGGCCACGCTCGGGCCTTGCCCTCAAACACGGCATCGGCCTGCTGAACAGTCCCGGCACCATCGACGCCGATTATCGTGGCGAGATCGGCGTGATCCTGATCAATCTCGGCGAAGCGGCGTTCGCCATTGCCCGCGGCGACCGCATCGCCCAGCTCGTGGTGGCGCCGGTGACGCGGCTTGCCTGGGTGGAAAGCGAGCAGCTGCCGGACAGTACGCGGGGCAAGGGTGGTTTCGGCTCGACGGGCCAGCGATGATCGCGCTCACCGACCAGCAGCTCGAGCGCTACGCTCGTCATGTGATCCTCGATGAGGT
>CAZQLF010000432.1:0-3281 GCA_964594035.1 uncultured Rhodospirillaceae bacterium
CCGGCGACCGGCTGGTCTTTGCCGATAGGCTTCCCAACAAGGCAGATCACTACGCCCGTCACCGGCATATCGGCCTGTTCCTCGACACCATGACACTGAATGCTTCGACCACGGCGCTGGATGCGCTGTGGTCCGCCACGCCTTTCATCACAGTCAGGGGCGATCGCTTCTCCAACCGCATCTCCAACTCCATGCTCCACTGGATGGGCATGGGCGACATGGTCTGCGAGACCATCGACGAATATGTCGAGCGCTCGATCCATCTCGCCACCCACCCCGAGGACCTGGCAGCACTGCACGAACGCATGCTGGCGAACCGCGAGGCGACGCCGCTGTTCCAGGTCGGCCGCTTCGCCAGGCATCTGGAGAAGCTCTACGAAGAGATGTGGGCGCGCCATTGCCGCGGCGAAGCGCGCGCGCCGATTTCGGTGCAGGCACTGCCACCCGAGGATCTGGGCCCGCTGGCACCGCCGGACCTCGGCGCGGACGGCATGGTGCGCCTGCATCTTGGCGGCAGCGAGGCGCGCGAGGGCTGGAAGCTGGTCGCGCGCGAGGCGGGCGAAGGCGTGGATGTGGTAGATGATCCGCGCAAGCTGGAGAGCTTCGCCGATGCCAGCGTCGATACCATCTATGCGTCCTGGTTCTATCAGCGCCTGAGCCTGCGCGAGGAGCTGGCGCGCGCCTTGGTCGCGGCGGCGCGGGTGCTCAAACCCGGCGGTACGTTGCGCATCGCCGTTCCCGACTTCAGCGTGCTGTCCAACCTGCTGATGGATCCCTCCGTGCCGAGGAAGGAGCGCTTCTCGCTGATGGTTCTGCTTTATGGCGACCAGAGCACGCCGGAGCGCTTAAACAAGGTCGGCCTGACGGTCGAGTTCCTGGCTGCCTTCCTGCGCAACGCAGGCTTTACCCACGCAAGGCGCGTACCCTCGTTCGGTCTGTTCAACGACATGAGCAGCGCCAAGCGGTTTGGCCGGGTGATTGCGCTCAACGTGCTGGCGACGAAGTAGGGGGCAGCGGACGGGGCGAAGGCTAGCCCGCATTTCTCACAAGGATCACGATGGCGCCGAGGCTAATTTGGCAGAAGGCAAGGAAGGCGGCGAAGCACGATGGAGTCCCATCGGGCGAGCCGGCTGACGCAGCATGCTGGCAAATTCGCCCGGCCCTTCGGGTTGGGTTGCGCGGGTCGCCCGCGTCGTCGGCAAGCCTCGCCGATGGGCCGCCATCGCCTTCGGCTTGCCTCCTGGCGGATCGTCACCGCGCAACGGCCAACGCCACGGCGATCCCTGTGAGAATTGCGGGCTAGGCCTCTTACGTCTCGGCCCACATCCGCATCAGATTGCTGAAGCTCTTGAATGCCAAGCTCGCCTCGAGGGAGTCGGGCACCAGTTCGTTCAGCTTGCCCCGCGCGCGCTCCATGTCGAACAGGATCTGTCGCTTGGCCGGGTCGCGAATGTAGCTTTCGATCCAGCTTACGGCGACCACTCTTTCGCCGCGGGTGACCGGCATGACCCGATGCAGCGAGCTTGCGGGGTAGACCACCATCTGGCCGGCTGGCCGCTTCACCTTGTGGCGCCCGAAATCGCCTTCGATCGCCAGTTCACCGCCGTCGTAATCCGCCGGATCGCTGATGAAGATCGTCAGCGCGATGTCGGAGCGCAGCGCGGGCTGCTGGCCCATGATCGCGTTGTCGATGTGGGCGCCGTACTCCATGTTCGGGCCATAGCGGTTGATCATCGGCGGCTGCGCGCGCCGGGGAAAGGCGACGCGATTGAACAGCTTGTTGGCGTTGAGGCCGGCCAAGATCAGTTTGCGCGCCTCGGCCGTACCGGGCGCATCGCCCTGCATCATCTCGTTATTCTTGACGCGGCGCGCCCGCGCCCCGGCCGTCAACTTGCCATCGACGAAGGGTGTCGCGGCAACAAGTTCGCGAATCTTCGTGAGCGCAGCGGAATCGAGCAGATCGATAATGGAGATCACGGTGGCGAGTATAAAATGAGATGGCGGCGGCGCAAGGTAGGCCAGAGTGCCAGATGCCGGGCGGCGGCCCATATCATGGCACCGGGGGGTGGCGAACTCTTTGTCAGGGCCCGGATCTAGCCAAGGCGGTCAAGGCGGCAGTAATGCCGGATAGTGACACGGGAACCTGCTGCGAACCCTTGTCCTTGGCCGAGAAGACAAGATTCATCTGCACGCCCGCCTTCGCCTCGCCCTGCAGGTCGGTGGTCATCTCGATCGCGCCGTAACAGAATTTTGGCAGGCAGGCCTGGATTGCCATGGGATACGTCTTGTTACCGTCGATCCCCAGGCTGATGCCGCCGGCCTGAACAGAGTTCGGCGGCAATTGCACAATCAATGCGAGTTTTTTGTCAGGCCCGGCGCGCCGCACGACAACGCGGGCCGCAATCGCGGTCGCATCGGTCTTGCTGCGCGCCTCGTGATGGATGAAGCAGACCTGCTTTCCGGCCCCTTCGCCGGATTTCGGGATGATGCAGTCGAGCGCCCAGTCCTTGTAGGTCTGGGTGGGAATAGTGCCGCCCGGCACGGGGGCCGACTGGCCGTGGACGGCGGCAGGCAGGCTGGCAGCAAGTAAGCCCGCAAACAGTGCTGCCAGCGGCCGGCGCTTCATCCCTACAGGCCGGTCTTCGTCAACGCGTCGAGGGCTTGGCCGTAGCCGTCCAGCGGCAGAGCGAGCTTCATCGGCGGCTGGCCATTCGTGAGGGCAAAAACCAGGAACATCTGCTGCCCGGTTCTCAGCTGCTTCAGAACATCGTCGCTGATCTGGAACAGCGACGTGCAGAGATCGGCGTTACAGGAGGCAATCTTCGCCTTGAACCCGGGATTCTTGTCGATGTTGAAGAGCACGCCCTTCTGCAGATTGGCGACCGGCGGCAGGCGCAGGATCATCGCCCGCGTGCGTTCCTTGCCGATGTAGCGCGTGGTAGCGATCAGGATCGTCTTGGTCTGATCACTTTGCGGATGAACTTCATGGTGGACCACGCAGAAGGGCTGCGGCTTGGCCGTGCTGCCCTGGGCCTGCGCCGGCGTTGCGCAGGTCAGCGTCCACTGTTTGAACGCCTGGCTCTTTGCCGCCGGATCCGCCGCCTGGGCAAGACCGCAAAAGCCGACCGCAAAAGCCGCGGCCAGCAGGAACAAATTCAACCTGCCTGATGTCACGCTCCACTCCCCTTTGTAATCGCCGCAGACTGTCTAGCCTCTGATCCCCCCCCGTTCAAGTTACGACCTGCGCCCCGCCGCCCACCCGTGGCCAGGCAGCCCGTTGT
>CAZQLF010000433.1:0-3270 GCA_964594035.1 uncultured Rhodospirillaceae bacterium
ACGCATTACGCGACGCCAAAGGGTCCGCAACCCCTGCGCAGCCATGAGGAGACGATCGAGGTGCGCGGCCAGGTCAATGTCGTCGAGACCATCGCCGAGACGGACCATGGACCGCTGATCGATATCGACGCCTCCGCTCATCGCGGTTATGCGCTGTCCTGGACCGGGCTGCGCCTCGACGATCGGACGGCGCTCGGTTTGCTGGAGATGAACCGGGCAACCGATGCCACAACTTTTCGCGCCGCCCTGCAGGATTTCGAATCCCCGGTGCAGAACGTGGTCTATGCGGACCGGAGCGGGACGATCGGCTTCGCGATGGTTGGGCGGATTCCCATCCGCCGCGCCACCATCGACCAGAGCCTGATGCCGGTGCCGGGCGATACGGGTGCCTATGACTGGATCGGTAGCATTCCCTTCGGCGCCATGCCGCAATCGCTGAACCCGCCCCAGAACTACCTAGCCACCGCCAACAACAAGGTCGTCGACGACGACTTCCCCTATTTCATCACCGCGAAATGGGAGAACGGATATCGGGTCGAGCGTATTCGCCAGATGATCGAGGCGCAACCCCGCCTCGATCTCGATGCCATGGCGGGCATGCAAATGGACGCTCTCTCGCTGGCGGCGCAGCGGCTGGCGCCGCTGCTGCTGGCCAAGTTGCCGGAGCCGGCGCTGGCCAACTGGGATTACCGCATGGATCGCGACCAGGCAGCGCCTTTGATCTTCGAGGCGTGGTTGCGCCAGTTTGCCCATCTGCTGCTGGATGGACGCCTGCACGAGGACTTCCCGGATTTCTGGTTCTGGGATGCACCATTGCTGGACGAGGCCCTGCGCGGCGGTCCTGCCTCAGCTCTCTGCGACGATCCCGGCACACCGGCGATCGAGGACTGCGTGCTGCGCATCAAGCAGGCGCATGATGCAGCGATCCGGTCGCTGACCCGCGCCTATGGCCCCGACAAAACGTCCTGGCGCTGGGGAAATGCCCATCGGGCGCATTTCAACAATCCTGTGTTCAGCCGCCTGCCGGTGCTCGCCGGCCTGCTCGATCTCGATCTTCCGACCGATGGCGACAACTACACCGTCAACCGCGCCAGCCCGCGGGTGGAAGATTTGTCAGGAGACAATTTCGACGATCTGCATGGGGCAAGCCTGCGCGCTTTGTTCGATCTTTCCGACCTGTCGCGCTCGCGCTTCGTCATCGCCGGCGGGCAGTCAGGCAACCCTCTCTCGGCCCATTATGCGGATATGACCCTGCCCTGGCGTGACGGGAAATACGTTACTATCGTCGGACAGCAGGAAAGCCTGCTGCGCCTGATCCCGGAGCCGACCCCGTGACGACAAAATCCGATCTCGCCGACAGCGTTACCATCGACGATATCCGCCGCGCCGCTTCCGTGATCGCGGGCCGTGTGGTGCGGACACCCGCCGTCGCGGCACCTCGCCTGGCTGAAGCAACCGGTGCTGCCGAGGTGGTGCTGAAGCTGGAGAACCAGCAATATACCGGCTCGTTCAAGGATCGCGGCGCCTACAACAAGATGGCGAGCCTGGATGCGAAGGCAAAGAAGGCCGGCGTCATCGCCATGTCCGCCGGCAATCACGCCCAGGGTGTTGCCTATCACGCCCATCGTCTGGGCATTCCCTCCACCATCATCATGCCGGAAGGAACGCCCTTCAACAAAGTGGAGCGCACGGCGAGCTTCGGTGCGCGCGTTCTGATTCACGGCGACAGCATCGACAGCGCCGCCGTCTTTGCCCGCGAGATGGCGGAGCGCGACGGCCTGACCTTCGTGCATCCCTATGACGACCCGCTGATCGTCGCCGGCCAGGGCACCATCGGGCTGGAGCTGCTGAACGATTTCCCCGACATCGACACGATCGCGGTGCCCATCGGCGGCGGCGGCGTGATGTCGGGCACGGCGATTGCGGCCAAGGCGATCAACCCGAAGATCGAGATGATCGGCGTCGAGGCAGCGCTTTATCCCTCCATGCACAACGCCGTGCGCGGGCTTGCGCCCAACAATGGCGGCCAAACCATCGCCGAGGGCATCGCCGTCAAATCCCCCGGTAAGCTGACCCAGGCGATCATCACCCGGCTGGTGAGCGAGCTGCTGCTGGTGAACGAAAACGCGCTGGAGCGCGCCGTGCAGATGCTGGCGGAGCGCCAGAAGATCGTCGCCGAGGGTGCGGGCGCGGCCGGGCTTGCCGCGATGATCGCATTTCCCGGCGTCTTCAGGGGCCGGCGCGTCGGGCTCGTCATCTGCGGCGGCAATATCGATTCCCGCATGCTGGCCCAGGTGCTGATGCGCGGATTGGTGCGCGAGGGACGCGTGGTGACGCTGCGCATCGAGATTTCCGATACCCCCGGCGTGCTGGGCAGGCTGGCGCAGCTTGTCGGGCGCAGCGGCGGCAACATCATCGAGATCCATCATCAGCGGATGTTCCACGACCTGCCGGTAAAACGCGCCGATGTGGATGCGGTGATCGAAACCCGCAACCCCGAGCACTATCGGGAAATCATCGCGGCGCTGGAGGGTGATGGCTTCCCCACCCGCCTATTGAGCAATCTTTCCGTCGGCGACAGCATCTAGAGATCAGCCTCGGTGAAATCCTATCGCAACATCCTCGAGACGATCGGCAAGACGCCGCTGGTGCAGATCACCCGGCTCGATACCGGCCCCTGCCAGCTGTTCCTGAAACTGGAAAACCAGAACCCGGGTGGCTCCATCAAGGACCGCATCGCGCTTTCCATGATCGAGGCAGCAGAGCGCGACGGGCGGCTGAAGCCGGGTGGAACCCTGATCGAGGCGACGGCCGGCAACACCGGCCTCGGCCTGGCGCTGGTCGCTTCGCAAAAGGGCTATCGGCTGATCCTGATCATTCCCGACAAGATGGCGCAGGAGAAAATCTTCCACCTGCGGGCGCTAGGTGCAGATATCCGCATGACCCGCTCCGATGTCGGCAAGGGTCATCCGGAATATTATCAGGACATGGCCGAGCGGCTCACGGCGGAGACGCCGGGAGCCATGTATGTGAACCAGTTCGCCAATCCCGCCAATCCGCTGGCCCATGAAACCGGGACCGGGCCGGAGATCTGGGAGCAGATGGAACACAAGGTCGATGCCGTTGTCGTCGGCGTCGGCTCGGGCGGAACGTTGTCAGGCATCGGCCGCTACATGCGCCGCGTCTCGCCCTCGACCAAGATGATATTGGCCGACCCCAAGGGCTCTGTCCTGGCGCCGCTGGTGCAGACCGGCAAGATGACCGAGGCGG
>CAZQLF010000434.1:0-3240 GCA_964594035.1 uncultured Rhodospirillaceae bacterium
CGCCGGCGGCACGCTGCTGCAGCATCTGAAGGAGCATCAGCTCCACAGCGACATCAAGCCGGGCGACCGTCAATTCTATTTCACCACCTGCGGCTGGATGATGTGGAACTGGCTGGTTTCGGGCCTCGCTTCAGGCGCCACCCTGCTGCTCTATGACGGCTCGCCCTTCCACCCCAGCGGCAACGTGCTGTTCGATTTCGTGACGGAGGAGCGCTGCACCTTCTTCGGCACCTCGGCGAAGTTCATCGATGCCTGCCACAAGGGGGGAATCGCGCCGATCAAGAACCACGATCTCGCCGCCCTTCGCACCATCGCCTCCACCGGCTCGCCGCTGCTGCCCGAAAGCTTCGACTACACCTATCAGCAGGTGAAGAAAGACGTCTGCCTGTCGTCGATCTCCGGCGGCACCGACATCATCTCCTGCTTCGTGCTGGGCAATCCGACCGGATCCGTCTGGCGCGGCGAGATCCAGTGCCGCGGCCTCGGCATGGCGGTCGAGGTGTTCAACGAGGAAGGAAAGCCGGTGATCGGCGAAAAGGGCGAACTCGTCTGCGCCGCCCCCTTCCCCTCAATGCCCGTGGGTTTCTGGAACGATCCCGACGGGCAGAAATATTTCAACGCCTACTTCGCCCGCTATCCGGACATCTGGTGCCATGGCGATTATGTCGAGCTGACGCCCCATGGCGGGATGATCATCTATGGGCGCTCCGACGCCGTGCTCAATCCCGGTGGCGTGCGTATCGGCACGGCGGAGATCTACCGCCAAGTCGAGCAGCTTCCCGAGGTGGCGGAGAGCATCGTGGTCGGCCAGGATTGGGAGGGTGACGTGCGCGTCGTGCTGTTCGTGCGCCTGCAGCCGGGCGCGGCACTGGACGAGCCGCTGCGCAAGAAGATTGCCCAGCAGATCCGCCGCAACACTACGCCGCGCCATGTGCCGGCCAGGATCCTGCAGGTGACGGATATCCCGCGCACCAAGAGCGGCAAGATCGTCGAGCTTGCCGTGCGCGATGTGATCCATGGCCGCGCCATCAAGAACCGCGAGGCGCTGGCCAATCCGGAAGCCCTCGAGCTTTTCAAAAATCGTGCCGAGTTAAGCGAGTGAGGTTGGATTTGCGCGGACTTCAGAGAAAGTCGCGGATGCTCGGCCTTCGACCAGGCATGACGATTGAGAATGGAGCGCCGCTCGCGCCATCTTCTTCAACCGCCGTGCCCGCGCTTGCGGGCATCCACGGTTTCTTCTGATACGGAACATTGATCGATGAAACTTTCGCCCAACCGTCTTCTCGCTGCCGTCGCCCCGCCGCCGATTCCCGAGGCTCATGGCTGGATCGCCGGACGCACGTTCCCCGCCGACAAGCCGCTGATCGATGTCGCCCAGGCGGTGCCCGGCTATCCGCCGCCCCAATCCCTGACCGATCATCTGGCTTGAATCGTCGGCGAGGTCGCCACCGCGCGCTATACCGACGTGCCGGGCCTGCCGGCGCTGCGCCAGGCGTTGGCCGCCGACATGGCGGCCTTCTATGGCGCGCGCATCGAGGCAGCCGATGTCAGCATCACCGCGGGCTGCAACCAGGCCTTCTGCCTCGCGGTCATGGCGATGGCGGCAGCGGGCGATGAGGTCATCCTTCCTCTGCCCTATTACTTCAATCACCAGATGTGGCTGGAGATGCAGGGGATCGTCGCGCGCCACCTGCCCTTCCGCGCCGATCGCAGCGGCGTGCCCGATCCCGAGGAAGCCGCCAAATTGATCGGGCCGCGCACGCGCGCGATCGTTCTGGTAACGCCAAATAATCCGACGGGTGCCATCTATCCGCCTGCGGTCATCGCCCAGTTCTTCCGCCTGGCGCGATCGCGTGGTCTTGCGCTGATCCTCGATGAGACCTATCGCGACTTTCTGCCCAGGGATGGCGCGCCACACGAACTCTTCGACGAACCGGACTGGCGTGACACGCTGGTGCAGCTCTACAGCTTCTCCAAGGTCTATTGCCTGACCGGCTATCGCGTCGGCTCGATCATCACCGGTCCGGCACTGGGCGATGAGATCGCCAAGGCCATGGACACGATCTCCATCTGCGCGCCGCGCATCGGCCAGCTCGCGGCGATCTATGGCCTCGGCCATCTCGGCGAATGGCGGGCCAGGAATACGACGCTGATGCGCGAGCGGCTCGATGCCGTCAAACGCGCGCTCGCGCGCAACGATCTCGGCTACCGGATGATCAGCGCCGGCGCCTATTTCGCCTATCTCGCCCACCCCTTCGATGGCCGCCCGGCCATGCAGGTGGCACGCCGCCTGGCGGATGAGCAAAATATCCTGGCACTCCCCGGCAGCATGTTCGGCCCGGCCCAGGAAGGGTTCCTGCGCATTGCCTTTGCCAATGCCGACGCCGCCATGATGCCGGAACTGGCCAAGCGTCTCGCGGCCGACGCGGCAAAGGGCTAATCGCCGCGCGATACACGGCCAGGTGCGCACAGCGCCGGCATTATTCGTTTTTCAAAGATATGGCCCTCTGCCACTGTCCGCGGGACGGTTAATCGCGAGGCGGCACATGGATTTCATCCATTTCCTCTCCAGCCACATGCTGGACCCGGCCGTGGGCGGCAAGCGCCTGTACAAGAACGTCATCGAGCTCGCCCTTCATTCCGAGAAGCTGGGCTATCGCGGCGTCGGGCTGCCGGAACACCATCTGCAGAACCTGCTGCTGATCCCCTCGCCCTTGCAGATGGCGGTGAAGATCGCCGCCCATACGAGCCGCGTGAAGCTCGTCACCTCAGTCTGCCAATTGCCGCTGCACGACATGCGCGTCTTCGCCGGCGAAGTCGTCCAGGCCCAGGTGCTGTGCGAGGGCCGGCTCATGCTGGGGGTTGGCAAAGGTGCGTTCGCTTGCGAGGTCGAGCGCATGGGCGTGTCCTTCGGCCAGACCAAACCCTTCTTCGAAGAAGACGTGAAGCTGCTGGAGGCGCTGCTCACCCAGGACGACGTTTCCTGGAACAGCCCGCGCTACAAATTCGAGCACGTCACCATCATGCCGCGGCCGGAAGATCCAATTCCCATCATGGTCGCGGTGATGAACGCGCCGGGCATCGAGGCGGCGGCGAAGGCAGGCTATCACGTGCAGACCACGCCGCTCGGCGGCAGTCATCAACAGTTGATGGACCAGGTCAACGCGTTCAATTGCGGCAAGGCGGCGGCGGGCCGGGCGCTGGAGACACGCCTTAGCCTGCAGCGCGGCCTGTTTCTGG
>CAZQLF010000435.1:0-3224 GCA_964594035.1 uncultured Rhodospirillaceae bacterium
GATACGAAGGCGGTTTACGACATCGACAGCCGCTCGCTGATGACCACGGCGCGTCATCTGCGCAACGAGGGCAAGCTTCCCTCCGGCCGTGCCATCGATCCGGCGCCGCGCCTTTTTATTGGTGCTGCGGATTCCCCGCATGATCCGAAGCCTGACTGGATCCCGACCGGCCTTGCCGCCAAGGCCGACGCCGGCGCGGATTTCATCCAGACCCAGTATTGCTTCGACCTTGGCATACTGCGCCGCTATCTCGCATGCCTTCGCGATCATGGCCTGCTGGAGCGCCTCTTCTTCATCATCGGCATCGGCCCGCTCGCCTCGGCGAAATCGGCGCGCTGGATGAACGAGCGCCTATTCGGTGTGCATATCCCCGAGGCGATCATCGCGCGCCTCGACAAGTCTCATGACCAGCGGGCCGAAGGCCGCAAGATCTGCGTCGAGCTGCTGCAGGAGCTGGCGGAGATGGATGGCGTGTCGGGCGCCCATCTGATGGCGCCGCGCCAGGAACAGGCGATCGCCGAAGCGATATCCGAATCCGGCCTGTTGCAAAAGCGCGAGGCGGCGTAACCCATATGTATTCCGTCCGTCTCTATTCCGTGCGCCACTCGCGCCGTATGGAAGTCCTCTACGACAAGTTCGAATCCACGCTGCTGAAGCTGGCGCCGCTGCTGAAACGCATCGGCTATGACCGGCTGGAAAAGCCCGTGGCGGCGCTGGAACGCGGGGTAAAGGGCTTCCTCTTCGATTGCCAGATGTGCGGGCAATGCGCGCTGTCGTCGACAGGCATGTCCTGTTCGATGAACTGCCCGAAGAATCTTCGCAATGGGCCCTGCGGGGGCGTGCGCCCCAACGGCCATTGCGAGGTCAAGCCGGAAATGAGATGCGTCTGGGTCCAGGCCTGGGAAGGCTCCCAGCGCATGACCGGCGGCATGGCGATCCTCGAGGTGCAGAAACCGGTCGACAATCGCCTGAAGGGCCATTCCTCCTGGCTCAAAGTGGTGCGTGAAAAGACCGAGCCGCCGCCAGAACCCAAGCCGGCGGCAAAACCTGCTGCCAAGCCCGCCGCATGAGCCTCCGTCAATTTGTCGATCCGGGCGATCCTCTGCCGCCAATCCAGGGCCACAGCTCCCGCGGCCGGCTGGAGCGCGTGCTGCGCGAGGGCAAATTCGCCGTCACCGCCGAATTGAACCCGCCGGATTCCGCCGACCCGCAGGAGGTCTATGACCGCGCGCTGGTGCTGTCGGAGGTGTGCGATGCCATCAACGCCACGGATGCCTCAGGCGCCAACGTGCATATGTCGAGCGTGGGCATTTGCAGCCTGCTGACCCGCGCGGGCTATGCGGTGGTGATGCAGATTTCCTGCCGCGACCGCAACCGCATCGCCATCCAGGGTGACGTGCTGGGTGCCGCCGCCATGGGGGTTGCCAACATCCTCTGTCTTACCGGCGACGGCGTGCAGGCGGGCGACCAGCCGGCGGCCAAGCCGGTCTTCGATCTCGACAGCATGAGCCTGCTGGAAACCATCCGCGGCATGCGCGACCGCAAGGTCTTCCTTTCGGGCCGCAAGATCACCCAGCCGCCCCAGGTATTCCTGGGTGCTGCCGCCAATCCCTTCGCCCCGCCCTATGACTACCGGCCGATCCACATGGCCAAGAAGGTCGCCGCGGGCGCGCAATTCATCCAGACGCAATACTGTTATGACATGCCTTTGCTGGAGCGTTTCATGGCAAAGGTGCGCGATTCAGGCCTGAACGAAAAATGCTTCATCCTGGTCGGCGTCGGCCCGCTAGCCTCGGCGCGGGGTGCACGGTGGATGCGCTCCAACGTGCCGGGCATCCACGTGCCCGATCCGGTGATCGACCGCCTCGAGAAGGCAAAGGACCAGAAGCTCGAGGGGAAAAAGATCTGCATTGAGCTGATCCAGCAGATTCGCGAGATCAAGGGCGTGGCCGGCGTGCATGTCATGGCCTATCGCCAGGAAGAGCTTGTATCGGAGATCATCCAGACCTCCGGCATCATGAAAGACCGCGCCTCCCGCCGGGTGGCCAAGGAAAGGACAATCTAGTTATGACCGATACCGTGATTTCTTCGGCGACCAAGGAGGCCATCATCGGCTTCGAGCGGCCCTTCGTGCTGATCGGCGAGCGCATCAACCCCACGGGGCGCAAGCTGCTGGCTGCCGAAATGGCCGCGGGCGATTACAGCCGCGTCAGGGCCGACGCGATTGCCCAGGTCGAAGCCGGCGCCCATATGCTGGACGTCAATGCGGGCATTCCGCTCGCCGATGAGCCGCACATCCTGGCCGAGACGATCCAGTTGGTTCAGTCGCTGACCGATGTGCCGCTGTCGATCGACAGCTCCATCGTTGCCGCCCTGGAAGCGGGCCTCAAGGTCTACAAGGGCAAGGCCCTGCTGAACTCGGTGACCGGGGAGGAGGAGCGGCTGGAAAGCGTGCTTCCGCTGGTGAAGAAATACGGTGCGGCCGTCGTCGCCATCTCCAATGACGAGACCGGCATCTCCGAGGACCCGGATGTGCGCTTCGAGGTGGCCAAGAAGATCGTCCATCGCGCCGCCGATTTTGGCATTCCCCATTCCGACATCGTCGTCGATCCGCTGGTGATGCCGGTGGGTGCGCTCAACCAGGCCGGCCGCAGCGTCTTTCATCTCATCCGCCGCCTGCGTGAGGAGCTGAAGGTGAACACCACCTGCGGCGCCTCCAATTTCAGCTTCGGCCTGCCCAACCGTCATGGCCTGAATTCCTCCTTCCTCGCCATGCTGATCGGCGCCGGCATGACCTCGGCCATCACCAACCCGCTGCATCCGGAGGAGGTGACCGGGATCATGGGTGCAGATGTCGCCATGGGCCACGATCCCAACTGCATGCGCTGGATCCAGAAGTTTCGCGAGCCGCTGGCCGAGGGCCAGGAAGGCGCGCGCGGCCGCCGCGAAACTCGCCGCCGTCGGGCCTAAGTCCAGCCAAGCCAAACCATGCCCGATCCATCACCCTCGGCCCCTCGCAGCGACCAGCCCGACGCGCTCGTCGTCTTCATGCCATCGGGCCGGCGGGGCCGTTTTCCCCACGGCACGCCGCTGCTTCAGGCGGCGCGCAGCCTGGGCGTGGATATCGATTCCGTCTGCGGCGGGCGCGGCATCTGCGGGCGCTGCCAGATCGAAATCTCGGAGGGTGAATTCGCCAAGCTCGGCGTGACCTCCAAGGCCGAGCA
>CAZQLF010000436.1:0-3203 GCA_964594035.1 uncultured Rhodospirillaceae bacterium
GAACAGAGTCCTGAATTCTTTTGTAAGTTATTGTTGGTAAAATAGTTATGCTCGAACATAAAACCAAAGCAAAAACCATTATAAAAGTTCAAAGTACAATTTTTACACCCTTGGCCGCCAGCTGCGGGCCGAGGGCATCAAGGCTTCCGTATTCCATCAGGTACAGCAGGGCACCAGCTGGGCCGATGCACCGGTCGCGCCCAACACGGCGACCGACCTGGAAGACGCGATCCTGACCAAGGCGCGCCAGATGCGCATCGCCGGCAGCACTTCCTGACAGGCTGATCCGGGCTCGCCCGGCGCAGCGCCCTGCCATGCCGCCATCGCCTGATTCGCCCTCGCCAGATCCTCGCGCCCCGGGCGCGCGCTACAATTTTCGCGAATCGGAGCGAAAGTGGCAGGCGATCTGGGCCGAACGCGGCAGCTTTACGGCCCGACTCGAACCAAAACAGCCCAAATACTACGTGCTGGAGATGTTCCCCTACCCTTCGGGGCGCATCCATATGGGCCACGTGCGCAACTACACGCTGGGCGATGTGGTGGCGCGCTTCAAGCGCGCGCGCGGGTTCAACGTGCTGCACCCCATGGGGTGGGACGCCTTCGGGCTGCCGGCGGAAAACGCCGCCATGGAGAAGAAGATCCATCCGGCGAAATGGACCTACGACAATATCGCCACAATGCGCGAGCAGCTGAAGTCGATGGGCCTCTCCCTCGACTGGACGCGCGAGATCGCGACATGCCATCCCGACTATTACCGCCACGAGCAGTCGATGTTTGTCGACCTGCTGGAACAGGGTCTCGTCTATCGCCGGGAAGCCAGCGTCAACTGGGATCCGGTCGACCAGACCGTGCTGGCCAACGAACAGGTCATCGACGGGCGCGGCTGGCGCACCGGCGCCATTGTCGAGCGGCGCAAGCTGGCCCAATGGTTCTTCCGCATCACAGCCTATAGCGAGGAATTGCGCACCGAGCTGGAGCGGCTGGAGCGCTGGCCCGCGAAGGTGCGGCTGATGCAGGACAACTGGATCGGCCGGTCGGAAGGTGCGCGCGTTTTCTTCCCGCTGGCCGGGCGCGCCGACAAGCTCGAGATATTCACCACCCGGCCGGACACGCTGTTCGGCGCTTCCTTCGTCGCCATTGCCGCCGATCATCCACTGGCGGCCGAACTGGCCAAAAGCGATCCGAAGCTCGCGGCCTTCGTCGAGGAATGCCGCAAGACAGCGACCACGGCCGAAGCGCTGGAGACCTTGGAGAAAAAGGGTTTCCGCACGACGCTCCAGGCGGTGCATCCTTTCGACCCCAGCTGGACGCTGCCGGTCTATGTGGCCAATTTCGTGCTGATGGAATACGGCACCGGCGCCATCTTCGGCTGCCCGGCACACGACCAGCGCGACCTGGAATTTGCCCGCAAATACGATCTGCCCGTGAAACCGGTGGTCATCCCGCCGGATGCGGATGCCGCGACATTCGCCGTGGATGACATTGCCTATGTCGATGATGGCCGCCTCGCCCATTCCGATTTCCTGAACGGCCTCGACGTGCCCGGCGCAATCGCCGCGGCAATCGCACGGCTGGAGAAGACCGGCATGGGCCAAGGGACGGTGCATTACCGGCTGCGCGACTGGCTGGTTTCGCGCCAGCGCTATTGGGGCTGTCCCATCCCGGTGATCCATTGCCCGGACTGTGGCATCGTGCCGGTGCCGAAATCAGATCTGCCGGTGCGGCTGCCCGATGACGTCACCTTCGACAAGCCGGGCAATCCGCTGGAACATCATCCGACATGGAAGCATGTCCCCTGCCCCACATGCGCCAAGCCGGGCCGGCGCGAAACCGATACCTTCGACACCTTCATGGATTCGTCGTGGTATTTCGCACGCTATTGCTCGCCGCGCAGCGATGTGCCCTTCGAGCGGCCGGCGGTCGACTACTGGATGCCCGTCGACCAGTATGTCGGCGGCGTCGAACATGCGATCCTGCATCTGCTCTATTCGCGCTTCTTCACCCGGGCCATGCGCCGCATCGGGCTGATCGGTCTGGACGAGCCGTTCGCGGGTCTGTTTACACAGGGGATGGTCTGTCACGAGACCTATCGTGACGAGGCTGGCAACTGGCTGCTGCCCGAGCAGGTGAAGAAGGGCGATGGCGGCAAGTTGATTTCCACACTCGACAGCGCGCCCGTTGAAGTCGGCCGCTCCGAGAAGATGAGCAAGTCGAAGAAGAACGTGATCGACCCGACGGCCATCATCGCGACATACGGCGCCGATACGGCGCGCTGGTTCATGCTGTCCGACAGCCCGCCGGAGCGCGATCTCGAATGGACCGAGGCCGGCGTCGAGGGCGCCTGGCGCTTCGCCCAGCGCCTGTGGCGCATGGTGACGGCGGCGCCACCCGCCGGTGCGCCCGCCTCGGACGACGCGGCCTCGATGGATCTTCGCCGGGCGGCCCATAAGACAATCGCCGGCGTCACCGACGATATCGAGAAGTTCCGCTTCAATCGCGCGGTGGCGCGTCTCTACGAGTTTGCCAACGCGCTGGACGATGCCAGGGGGGCGACTGCCGCGCGACGCGAGGCGCTGGAGATCATGACGCGGTTGCTGGCGCCGATGATGCCGCACCTGGCGGAAGAGCTGTGGCAGTATCTAGGGCACAAGACGCTGCTGGCGGAAATGCCCTGGCCGGAAGCCGATCCGGCACTGACCATCGACGAGAGTGTGACGGTCGCTGTCCAGGTCAATGGCAAGTTGCGTGCGACGCTGAACCTGCCGCGCGACATGGACAAGGATGCGACCGAATGTGCTGCTTTGGCGGATGAAAACGTCCAGCGCGCGATCACCGGCAAACCGGTGCGCAAGGTCATCATCGTGCCCAACAGGATCATCAATGTGGTGGTGTAGGACTGCATTCGCCCTGGCCGGGCTGCTGGCGCTTGCTGGGACGCTTGCGTTGGGGGCCTGCGGCTGGCAGCCGCTTTATGGCCGGGTGAACACCGATAGCGGGCCGGTCGGCGGCAACGCTGGCCCACAGCTTGCCACCGTCCACATCCTGCCCATCGCCGACCGCACCGGACAGAACCTTTACAATGAGCTGCGCGACCGCATCAATCCGAGCGGCGCGCCCTCCGATCCTCACTACGATCTGGTGATCCACCTGGACGAGCGCAGCACGCAGCTGCTGATCCTGCAGGACCAGACAGCGAGCCGCAC
>CAZQLF010000437.1:0-3202 GCA_964594035.1 uncultured Rhodospirillaceae bacterium
CGCGTCGAAATTCCCTACTAAGTCGTTGTTTTCAGCCGTATATAACGAGCAGGGCGATTGCCACCAGAATCAGCGCGCCGACCCAGATCCAGGGCTTGATGCTGCCGGAAGAATGTCCGCCGACATCGATATCCGGTTTCATCTCGGCAGGTGCCGCATGGGGTGCCGGCGCCGGCGGCGGGTCTTCGTCGAGCGAGGATTCAGGTGCGGTCTCGTCCGATGACGTCGAAGGTGTCGTGGCAGGAGTGGGGGCGCCGGCGACGGGCTGCTGGCCGGCCACGAGCGCCGCGAATTTTGCAAAGAAATCTTCCGCCATCTTGCGCGCGGTGCCGTCGATCAGCCGCGCACCGATCTGCGCCAGCTTGCCGCCGATGGCGGCGCTGACGGTGTATTTCAGGAGCGTGCCGGATCCCTCGGGCTGAAGGTGCACATCGGCGCCGCCCTTGGCGAAGCCCGCTGCACCGCCCTGGCCTTCGCCGGTGATCTTGTAGCCGTTGGGCGGATCGAGATCGCTCAAGGTCACCTTGCCACTGAACGTGGCCTTCACCGGGCCGACCCTGGCGACCACCTTGGCGACGAATTCGGTGTCGGAAAGTTTGTTCAACTCCTCGCAGCCGGCGATGCATTGCCTGAGGATCGCGGGATCGTTTAGCGCTTTCCAGACCGCCTCGCGGGAAGCGGGAATGCGAAATTCACCACTCATATCCATGGGCAGGTCCTCCTGTCAGACCGCATGACATTTACGAATATAGTTCATCTGCGCGAAAATACCGGCGATGTGCTTCAACCCCATCCCGTCTTGCTCTAGTCTGCACCTTTCCGCATGCTGCGCCGAACCATCCTTCTTGCCATATTCGCTGTCGCGTTCTGCGCCGGCCAGCTGGCCGCGGCGGACCAATCAGCTCTTACGATCGAGACCGCAACCGGCAAGCAGCCTTTCAGCGTCGAACTGGCATCGACGCCCGACCAGATGGCGCTTGGGCTGATGTTTCGCCAGAGCATGCCGGCCGATGCCGGCATGCTGTTCCTCTATCCCAGCGAGCAGCGGGTGGAGTTCTGGATGAAGAATACCTTCATTCCGCTGGACATGCTGTTCATCGGCGCGGACGGACATATCAAGCATATCGCCCAGCGGACGATCCCCCTGGACGAGACGCCGATACCCTCGGTGGAAGAGGTGAGGGCGGTGCTCGAGGTCAATGGCGGCACCGTCGAACGCCTGGGCATCAAGACGGGCGATATGGTCCGTTCACCCGCCCTGGGCAATCAGTAGGACTGGACATCCGCTCAGAGCTTGCGGGCGAGTGTCAGCCCGTCGCCGATCGGCACCATGCTGATCTCGACCCGCTTGTCTCCCTTCAGCTTTTTGTTCAGGGCGCGGATGGCGCTTGTATCCTTGTCCTTGGCCTTTGGATTGGCGACCTCGCCACCCCAGAGCACGTTGTCTACGGCGATGAGCCCGCCCTTTCGCAACAGTTTCAGACAAAGCTCGTAATAGGTGTCGTAGTTGCTCTTGTCGGCATCGATGAAGGCAAAATCGAAGCGCCCGGCTTCACCGGCGGCCAGAAGCTTGTCCAGGGTCTGCGTCGCGGGCGCCAGACGCAGATCAATCTTGCCGTCGACCTTGGCCTTCTTCCAAAAGCGCCGCGCAATGGATGTAAACTCCTCACTGACATCGCAGGCGATGACCTTGCCGCCCGGCGGCAGTGCCTTGGCGACCACCAGGGCACTGTAGCCGGTGAAGGTGCCGACTTCGATGGTGCGCCGGGCACCGATCAGCTTCACCAGCAGGGCCATGAACTGGCCCTGCTCGGCGGAGATCTGCATCAGCGAGAGCGGCAGCTTCGCCGTCTCTGCCCGCAGCGCCTTCAGGACCGGCTGATCGCGCGCCGAATTGTCGACGAGATACTTGTAGACGCGATCGGTCAGATTGATCGTGCGCGACGCCATGCAAACTCCTGAAGTTGGGTTAGACGGAAGTTGTAGGCCGCTATTCTTCGGTGACCCGGACGTAGGGCCCGTCATGCTCCAGCACCGATTGCGACACCGTCTTGCGGCGCGTTGCGTCCGACGTGCAGAAAATCCCGGCATAGGGCATGCCGTCGGTACCCACGAACAGCGAATAGACTTCCCAGATGATTGTGGGCGCGTCGCGCCGGAAATAACGCGCCCCGACGGCTATCTCCGGAGCGCGTCGGCGGCGGCGTAGGACCGAGAACATGGTACTCCCGTGGGGACAAGCCCGTTGGTAACTCGATTCCATTAGTACCACAGCTGCACCCTCCCCGGGAATCTCAAGCATGAAATCGCGCTTTTTTTGGGTCGAATGTCCGGCCGCTCAAGACTTTCGCTCAACCCCGACAAATCCAAGCAGCCGCATGACCTCTTTCAGGGGGATCTCAAGCAACAGAAGGCCGCCAACCACCACCGCAACGCCCGCCCATTGGACGGCGCTAAGCCGGTCGCCGAACAGGAGCATTGCGATGAGAATTCCCAGCACCGGCTCCAGCACCGACAAAAGCGTAGCCCGGGTTATGCCTATGCCCGGTATTGCCGAAAGAAAAAGGACGAGACCAAGGCAGAAGGCAGTCCCCGTTCCAAAGAGGGCGAACCAGCCCGTCTGGGTTGCCGGTAGTGCTATTGGACCGACAACAAAGCCGACGATGCATACCAGAATCAGCGCCGTTCCGGCGGTATAGAAGTTCACGATCAGCGAACCGCCTTCGCCAACGGCATCGCCATTGGCGATCAACATGACGGATGCACCGCACGCACCAAGGACAGCGAATGCCACGCCGAGAGCATCAAGCCGGGCAAAACTGACGGACAATGCAAGCGCCAGTCCCAGCAGGATCACAAAACAGCAAAGCAGCCGAAATCGGCTGAGTTCGTATGTGCCCCTCATATGGCCGATCCAGGCGACGAATACCGGGTGCACATAGACGATGAGAATGACCAGGGAGAGATCGATCCGGGTAATGGCGGCGATGATCCCGGCGCTCATCGCCGCCGTCGCGACCCCGCCAATAAGACTGAGCTTCAGCACCCGCGCCGACCTGGCAATCCCGCGCCGTGCTCTTGCCAGAAACACGCTCAGCCAGAACAGCGTGACCAGGAAGCGGGCTGCGATCACTACCGGCACGGACGCGCCAGATTCATATGCCAGCTTGGCAAGGCTGGGGACGGCGGCGATAAGAATGGA
>CAZQLF010000438.1:0-3196 GCA_964594035.1 uncultured Rhodospirillaceae bacterium
CCCGAAGGTTTCATCAAGGACCGGGTCACGGCCACGGCCTGGCAGATCGAGACCTCCCTCAAGCGTACCAAGCTGTGGTCGGTAACCGAGCCGGGGGATATGGGGGAGATCGAGGCGACCCCACCGTTTTTCATCGTGCGCCAGCCCGGTTGCTGCGGGTCGCGCGACAGCTTCACGGCGTTCGGGCTTTACAATGCGCGGCGCCTGTTCACCGCGACGGGTATCAATTCCTACGACTGCTGGGCGACCCTGGAGGTGCCCAATAGTCATGGTCTCTACCGCTATATCGCTCTCCATGCCGCCTATTCGGCTACGGATGATAGCTTCGGTCCCAAGAAGAATACCGTCGGCTTTTTGACCTATGCAGCACCCGACAAACCGATATTTCGCTATCGCCTGCTGGCAAAGGATCAGGCCAGCGTCGACCAGTTCATGGGTGAAGCCGTGGTGCGTCTGGTTGCCGATGACAAGCCCGAAGAGACGAACGACCTCACCCTTTGGTCGGCGGACAAGCAGACCGACCCAAAGGCCATCAGCAAATTCTCGATTCATGTGAATTTGGCCCCGGGCAATACGGTCGTCATCCCAGTCACGGGCGACAAGCCCGATATTTCAAAGGCCCAATTGCCTACCGGCCTTACAATCGAGCCGGCACCTTTGCCCTAATAGCCGATCACGCCTCTCGCCTCGAGGTCGGTCACCTGCTCGCGCGAATAACCCGCCGCAGTCAGGAGTTCGATTGTGTGCTGACCCAGGCGCGGCGCCGGCTGGGCTGATGGCGCACTGAATTCAACCAATGGGTTGCGCACGGCCGGCCAGCTCGCTAAAGGAGCCCACTGGTGCAGGCGGCCGTCAAGGAGATTGCCCGGGAGACCGAAACAATGAGCGCGGCACAAGCCCTGGATCGAGTACAGTCCCGTCGCCTGCCCGCCGTCTCCAAGCTATGCGACAGCGCCGATTTCAAGGAAGGTGCCCGGGCGTTCAGTGAAAAAAGAGCGCCTCGCTGGACAGGCGAATGACTGCGACAGACGTTGAACGACCGACCGGCATTCGAACGAAATACCTATCGCCACCTCGGACATCGCTGACGAACCAATGACCGTATCCGGACCGCTTTCCGGCCTTGTCGTGCTCGATCTCACCCGCGTGCTTGCCGGCCCCTATTGCACGATGCTGCTGGCCGATCTCGGCGCGCGCATCGTCAAGGTCGAGCCGCCCGAGGGTGATGATTCCCGCCGCTACGGCCCCTTCATCAATGGCATCTCCGGATATTTCACCGCCTTCAACCGCGGCAAGGAATCCATCGTCATCGACCTGAAGAAGGAGGCCGACCGCGTTATCTTCGAGCGGCTCGTAGCCGAAGCCGACGTGCTGGTGGAGAACTATCGCCCCAGCACGATGGAAAAGCTGGGCTATGGCTGGGATGTTCTGCATCAGCGCCATCCCAGCCTGATCTGTGCCGCAGCGTCAGGTTTTGGCCATACCGGCCCCTACTCCACCCGCCCCGCTTACGACATGGTGGTGCAGGCCATGGGTGGCATCATGAGCGTCACCGGCCATCCGGGGGGACCGCCGACCCGCGTCGGCTCCTCTGTCGGCGACATCACCGCCGGCCTGTTCACGACGATCGGCGTTGTCTCGGCGCTTTATGAGCGCGAACGCACCGGTGCCGGCATGAAGGTCGATGTGGCGATGCTCGATTGCCAGGTGGCGATTTTGGAGAACGCTATTACTCGCTACTTCGCGACCGGCAAGCCGCCCGGCCCGCTGGGCGCGCGCCACGCTTCCATCGCGCCCTTCGCTGCCTTCGCCGCCGGCGACGGTCATCTCGTCGTTGCTGCCGGAACGGACGCGCTGTTCGTCAAACTGTGTCAGGCGCTGGGTCATCCGGCGCTCGCCAGCGATCCGCGCTACACCACCAATGCGTCGCGTTCCGACCATGTCGAGGCATTGACCGCCGATCTGGAATCGCATCTGACGAAGCAGCCTGTGGCACATTGGCTCGAGGTCTTCGGCAAGGCCGGCATTCCCTGCGGTCCCATCAATGATGTGGGGCAGGTCCTGTCCGACCCGCAGGTGCTTGCGCGCAACATGGTCGTCTCCATCGACGATCCAGCCATGGCGGGGCTGCGGCTTGCCGGCAATCCGATCAAGCTTTCCGGCCATGCCGATCCGGCGACGCGTGCGGCAGCGCCAACGCTGGACGCCAACAGACAGCGCATCCTCGACGATTTCTGAGCGATGAAGGGTTTCTTCGCCAGAATTGGGCTCTGGCTATGCGCCCTTCTGCTGTTGCTGGTGGCCGGAATCGGCAACCTGCTTCTGGCGACATTGCCTGCCGTCGGCGGATCAGTCGTCCTTGCTGGGCCGGCGGCGTCTGTTGAGATCGGCCGCGACGGCAGCGGCATCGTCACCATCCGCGCCGGCAGCGAGGCCGATGCCGCCTTCGCCCTTGGCTACGCCCATGCCCAGGACCGGCTTTTCCAGATGGACCTGATGCGCCGGCTGGGTTCCGGCCGGCTGTCGGAAATTATCGGCCCGGCGACGCTCTCCACCGATCGCTTCATGCGGAAACTCGGTCTGGAGCGGGTGGCACGTGCGAATTACGAACATCTGCCCGCCGACGTGCAGCGCCTGTTCCAGGCTTATGCCGCCGGCGTGAATGCCTATCTCGCGCATAGCGACACGCTGCTGCCCCCGGAATTCCTGGCGCTCGGTTATCGCCCGGAACCCTGGCAGCCGGCGGATTCACTCCTGTGGGGCCGGTTGATGGCCTGGCAGCTCTCGGGCAACTGGCGCGACGAGAAGTTGCGTCAGGAACTGGCCAGCCGCCTCAATCCCAAGGACCTGCAGTGGATCTGGCCCGTGCAGCAGCGCGTCTCGTCGCTGGAAAATCCAGCCTGGATGCCGATGCCGGGTGCTTCCAATAATTGGGTGTTGGCTGGCGCGCGCAGTGCGACGGGCAAGCCCCTTCTGGCCAACGATCCGCATCTGCAGCTCTCGCTGCCCTGCACCTGGTATCTCGCGCGCATCGAGATGCCGGGCCGTGTGCTGGTCGGCGCAACGGCACCCGGCGTGCCTGCGGTGGTGATCGGCCATAACGGCAATGTCGCCTGGGGTTTCACAACCTCCCAGGCCGAACCCCAGGACCTATTCGTCGAAACCTTGACCGAACCGGCCGCATACCCGACCCCAA
>CAZQLF010000439.1:0-3177 GCA_964594035.1 uncultured Rhodospirillaceae bacterium
TTAGAACGATCTCTGGCCGAGGAAGGCAAGCAGGCGCGAGGCGGTTTCTTGGGGCAGTTCCTCTTGCAGGAAATGGCCGCAATCGAGGCCTTCGCCGCGAACATCGACGGCCCAGCGCCGCCAGACTGGCAACAGATTCCCCTTGCGGCCACCACCCCACAACACCAGCAGCGGGCAGGCGATGCGCTTCCCCACCTTGCGGTCGGCCTCGTCATGCTCGACATCGATCGTCGCACCCGCGCGGTAATCGGCACAGGTACCGCGGAGAACCAGGGGATTACGAAAACAGCGCAGATATTCCGCCAGGGCCCGGCTGTCGATGCGGCTTACATCGCCAGCCCAGCGGGTCATGAGGGAACGCAGGAACAAGTCCGGGTCGCGGCCAATCAGCGATTCGGGCAGGCCGCCGGTCTGGGCCAGGAACGGCCAGTGAAACTCGCCAATGGCGCCAAAGCCGGTCATCGCTTCCCAGGTTTCGATGGTCGGGATGATATCGAACAGCGCCAGGCGCTCCACCTGCGCGGGGTGATCGAGAGCAAGGCGATATGAGACCCGAGCGCCGCGGTCATGCCCCACGACGATGAAGCGCTCGTAGCCCAGCGCCCTCATGAGGTCCGCCATGATGGCGGCGATATTGCGCTTGGCGTAGTGGCGGTTGGCGGCGTCGGGCTCGAGGAAGCCGCTGTCGCCATAGCCCGGCAGGTCGGGCAAAACGAGGCTGTAGGTCCCCTTGAGTGCCGGCGCCAAGCGATGCCAGCAGGCATGGGTCTGGGGATAGCCGTGGATCAGCAGCAGCGGCGCTCCCTTGCCGGCGAGACGGCAATTGATCTCGATGCCTGCGACACGAACGCGGCGCCGCTCAAAGCCCGGAAAGAGATCATCCATCGTGCGAGGCTGCCTGAGCCACGGTTAATACCGCACTTCCGCCAGAAACAATCCTTCGGCCGGTGCCGTGGGGCCTGCGGCGCTGCGCGAACGCGCTTCAAGCGCCGCGCCAACATCCTGCACGCGCCAGCGGCCTTCGCCCACCAGTTTCAGCGTTCCCACCATATTGCGCACCTGGTGATGCAGGAACGAGCGGGCGGCGGCATGGATACGGATCTCCTCACGATCGCGCTCGACGTCCAGGCGGTCCAATGTCTTGACCGGTGAGGCCGCTTGGCAGATCGAGGAGCGGAAGCTGGTGAAATCGTGATTGCCGATCAGGCCCTGTGCGGCCTCATGCATGGCGCCGGCGTCGAGCGGCACTTGCACCTGCCAGGCCCGGTTACGGTCGATGGCAAGCGGCGCCCGCCGGTTGACGATGCGATAGAGATAGCGCCGGCCTGTGGCGGAAAAGCGGGCGTGGAAGTCGTCGCTGACCGCCTCCGCCGCCAGAATGGCGATGGGTTGCGGCTTCAGGTGAAAGTTCACCGCATCGCGCAGCGTGTCGGCACTGGTCTCGCGCGCGAGATCGAGATGGACCACCTGGCCCAGGGCATGGACGCCCGCGTCGGTCCGGCCGGCGGCGGCAAGGGTGACGCGCTCCGACGAGAAAGCGAAGACGGCGTCTTCGATGGCCTGTTGAATCGAGGGGCCGTTATCCTGGCGCTGCCAGCCGACAAAGCCGGTACCGTCATATTCGACCAGCAGGCGAAATCGGGTCACGGCAATACCGTTCCCATGACAAGATGGAAGCCCCTCAGGAAGTCGGCGGCCGGCATGGGAGATTTTCCGGCACGCTGAACGATCTCAAGCCGCAAAGCGCCCGACCCGCAGGCAATGGTCAATTGTTCGTCGAGCATGCGCCCCGGCGGGCCGCTTGATTCGATCGTCTCCGCTGCCAGGACCTTGATCCGCTCACCGGCCATTTCGCACCAGGCAGCCGGACGGGGCGACAGCGCGCGGACCTGGCGGTCCAGCTCGTCCGCCTCCTTGCGCCAATCCAGCCGCTCCTCCTCGCGGGTCAGTTTTGCGGCATAGGTAACCCCGTCGGAGGGCTGCGGCGTTGGCTGAAGCGATCCGGCCGCCAGGCGATCCAACGCCGTCACGATCAGCTTTGCCCCCATGACGGCCAGGCGATCATGCAGAGTGCCAGCGGTGTCGTCAGGGGCGATGGGCGTGGGCTCGCTCAGCAGGATGGGGCCAGTATCAAGACCCTTATCCATCAGCATGATGGTGATGCCAGTTTCGCGGTCGCCCGCAAGGAGCGCCCGCTGGATGGGGGCAGCCCCGCGCCAGCGCGGCAGCAGGGAAGCGTGGATGTTGAGACAGCCGAGACGCGGCGCCTGCAGGATCGCCGGCGGCAGGATCAGCCCGTAAGCGGCCACGACCGCCGCATCGAGTTTCAACGCGTCAAACGCCGCCTGCTCTTTGGGCTCGCGCAGGGATAGGGGGTTGCGGACCGGCAATCCCTTCGATTCCGCGAAGGCATGAACGGGCGAGGGCCGCGGCTTCTGCCCACGCCCCGAGGGCCGGGGCGGCTGGCTGTAGACGGCAGCAATGTCGTGACCGGCGGTGGCCAGCGCCTCGAGGGCGGCGCGGGCGAAATCCGGCGTGCCCATGAAGGCCAGTCGCATCTTCGTCATCGCGCTAAACGGCGACGGCGGAGGATTTCTTCGCCTTGACCAGCTTACGCAGAATGATGTTGCGCTTGAGCGCCGTCAGGTGATCGACGAACAGGATGCCTTCGAGATGATCCATCTCATGCTGGATGCAGGTGGCGAGCATGCCCTCGGCCTCCAGCTCGCGGATCTCGTTCTGGTGATCGAGATAGCGCACACGGATGGCTTTCGGCCGCACGACATCGGCGTAATGCTCGGGCAGCGATAGACACCCTTCGTTGAACACCGCGTCATCGTCGCTGACCCAGATCAGTTCGGGATTTGCCATCTTCAGCGGCGCGGGCTTCTCGCCATCCTTGGCAATGTCGACGACGACGATGCGCTGCGTCACGCCGACCTGGGGTGCGGCCAGGCCGATGCCGGGCGCGGCATACATCGTCTCCAGCATGTCATCCATGAACCGGGCGGTTTTCGCATCCACCTTGGCAACGGGTCTGCACTTGACCTTGAGCCGCGGATCGGGCGCCACGATGATATTCAGCTTCGCCATGCCGGGATTACCTATGGCCTGATTCCGGCGCCGTCAATAGGATGGCGCCCATGGATTCGCAGCTTGCGATTCTGCTGATTCTGG
>CAZQLF010000440.1:0-3172 GCA_964594035.1 uncultured Rhodospirillaceae bacterium
GGCTTGTAGGCGCCGTGGCGGTGCCGCTGGCGGCGCGAGGCCCAGCTGCCGTTGGCCGTGTTGATCGCCATCTAGCGCTTCTCCTCCAGCTGGCGCGACAGGATGGCGCCGAACTCGCCGGCAAACCCTTCCAGGCGGTTGCTGAAACGGCCGATCTCACTGGAGAGCTTGTTGTAGGCCAGCACCGCTGGAATGGCGGCGACGAGGCCCAGGGCGGTCGCGAACAAGGCTTCGGCGATGCCGGGCGCAACAACAGCGAGGGTCGTGTTCTTCGATGCGGCGATGGAGGCGAAGCTGTTCATGATGCCCCAGACCGTGCCGAACAGCCCGACGAAGGGTGCTGAAGAGCCGACCGAGGCGAGGAACGTCATATGGCGTTCGAGCTGGTCGACTTCGCGGCCCAGGGTGATGTCCATCACCCGCTCGATGCGCTCCTGCAGGCTGGCGCGCATATGCTCGGTGGTGACCAGCCCCTTGGCTGCGGAGCGGCGCCACTCCCGCATGGCCGCGACAAACAGCGCCGACATCGGATCGGGCGTCTTGCCTTCGAGGCGATCGAACAGCGTCTCGAGCGAGCCGCCGGACCAGAAGGATTCCTCGAACTGCTTGGCCTGCGAGCGCAGCCGGCGCAAGCGCAGCCACTTCTCGAAAATGATGGCCCAGGTCCAGAACGAAGCCGCCAGCAGCAGAAGCATGACGATCTTGACGATGGTGTCCGCCTGCAGGAACAGGCTGATAACGGAAAGATCGGGCGGCGGCATGCTGCCGCCAAGCGCGGCGGATTCGAGCGGCACAGTGGGTGTTGCGGGCAGGGTCGGTTCCATCGTCTAGACGAGCTCCTCGGAAATTCGATAGGTGGCGAGGCCTGCGCGCACCGCCTCGGGCAGGCGCTGGGGCCGGCCCTTGCGGTTCACACAGGCGATGCGGATCTTGAGACGGGCGAGCAGATCGCCCTGGCGCAGGATGCGCTGATCGAGATCGACCGTGGCAGCGCCGACTTCCAGCATCCGCGTCTCCACGCTCAACTGATCGTCGAGGCGCGCGGGCTTCAAGTAGTCGATCTCGCAACGGCTCACGGCAAAGGCGGTATCGAAGGCCTCGATCATCCCGCTATGGCTGGCGCCCGAGGCGCGCATCATCTCGGTGCGCGCCCGTTCGGCGAACTTCAGATAATTGGCGTAGTAGACGATGCCCGCCGCGTCGGTATCCTCGTAATAGACGCGCACAGGCCAGCGATGGACGTCAGTCATCGCTGCTCTCCGCTCCCTTGGCGCTTTCGCCCAGAAGATCGAGTTGCGGGGCGCGCGCCGGCTCGGGCAATCCCAGATAGCGATAGCCGCCGGCGGTCAGCATGCGCCCGCGCGGTGTGCGCTGAAGCAGCCCCTCCTGGATCAGATAGGGCTCGATCACTTCTTCGATCACGTCACGATGTTCGGAAAGGGCCGCGGCCAGCGTCTCGACACCCACCGGCCCGCCGGAATAGTTGGTGGCGATGCAGCCGAGATAGCGGCGGTCCATGCCGTCGAGGCCGCGCTTGTCCACTTCCAGGCGCGTGAGCGCCGCATCGGCGACGCGCGCATCCACTTCCGCGCTGCCATCCACGGCGGCAAAGTCGCGCACCCGGCGCAGCAATCGTCCCGCAACCCGCGGCGTGCCCCGCGCGCGGCGCGCGATTTCCGCGGCACCTGTCGCCGTCAACCCGAGATCGAGCAGGCCGGCGCCCCGGCGCACGATGCGCTCCAGCTCCTCGGGCGTATAGAACTGCAGGCGCAGCGGAATACCGAAGCGTTCGCGCAACGGCGTGGTGATCAGGCCGGAACGCGTGGTGGCGCCGATCAGCGTGAAGGGCGGCAGGTCGATGCGCACCGAGCGTGCCGCCGGTCCTTCGCCGATGATGAGGTCGAGCTGGAAATCCTCCATGGCGGGATAAAGAATTTCCTCCACCGCCGGGCTCAGGCGATGAATTTCGTCGATGAACAGCACGTCGCGCGGCTGCAGATTGGTGAGCAAGGCGGCGAGATCGCCGGCGCGCGCGATCACCGGGCCCGACGTTGCCCGGAAACTGACCCCGAGCTCACGCGCCACGATCTGGGCGAGCGTCGTCTTTCCCAAGCCCGGGGGACCGAAGAACAGCACATGATCCAGAGCCTCGCCTCGCGAGCGCGCCGCGGCGATGAAGACTTTCAGGTTCCCACGCAGCTGCTCCTGACCCACGAAATCGTCGATCGTCTGTGGCCGCAGCGTGCTGTCGACACGGTCTTCCGCCACTGTCTGCGGCGCCACCATGCGCGGCGGCGTGGTCATTTGCCGAGCTCCTGCAGACCGGCGCGGATCAGGGCGCCGACGGCGGCCGCATCACCCAGCCGGCGCGCCACGGCGGCGACAGCATCGACGGCTTCGGCACGGCGGTAGCCGAGATTGACGAGAGCCGAGACGGCATCGGCCGCGGCACCGCTTGTACCCTCCCCCTCCGGCAGGTCGGCGGCAATCGGGCCGAGCGCCATGTTCTTGACCTTGTCCTTCAGCTCGGCGGCGATACGCGCGGCGAGCTTCGGGCCGACGCCGGATGGGCGCGACAAGCTCGCCTTGTCGCCCGAGGCTATGGCGCGGGCGAGATCGTCGGGCGAAAGGGCGCTGAGGATTGCCAGGCCCAGCTTGGCACCGACACCCTGCACCGTGGTCAACGGGCGAAACCATTCGCGCTCGGATGTGTCGCCAAACCCATAAAGATGGATGTGATCCTCGCGCACATGGGTCTCGATCAACAGTGAGACCGGCGCCCCCTTCGCGGGCAGCTTGCCCAGCGTACGCGCCGAGCAGAAGACGAGATAGCCCACGCCGCTGACATCGACGATCGCGGAATCGCTTGCCGCAGAATCGAGCACGCCGGAGAGCTTGGCGATCACGCGCCTGCCTCCGCCTTCTGCCAGCGCCGCGCCGTTTCGGCGTGATGGGCATGGCAGATCGCCACCGCCAGCGCGTCGGCGCCGTCGAGCGCCTCGGTGAGACAGCCGGGCAACAGCATGCGCACCATCATCTGGACCTGTTCCTTTCCGGCATGACCGGCGCCGACGACCGACTTCTTGATCAGGTTCGCGGGATATTCGGCCACGGGTAGGCCGGCAAGCGCCGGCACCAGCAGCACCACGCCGCGCGCCAGCCCCAGCTTCAA
>CAZQLF010000441.1:0-3172 GCA_964594035.1 uncultured Rhodospirillaceae bacterium
GGTTCAGATCGGGCTGGTCCTGGGTAATGCCCGTCTTGTTGCCCTGGGGAATGGTGTGGGTAAGCACCGCCATGCGGTAGATCTGCTGGGCCATATTCTTGATCTGGTCCGGCGTATCCAACATCACGCCCTTGGGCGGCGCCTTGTAGACGGAATCCGTCGGCTTGGCCGAATGACAGCTTTCGCAGCGCTGCTGGAAGATCGGCTCCACCTGCGCGAAATGCACCGGCGGCAGATTGGCGTCAGCCTTCGTACTGAATTGCGAGAAGTCGAAGGTGCTGACGATCAGCACGACGGCCAGCACACCCGCCGCCGGCAACAACCAGTGGATGCGCCAGCCGCTGATGCCGCCATCCTTCGAATTGATGAAGTGGCGCACCAGCCCGCCCAGGATGAGGATTCCCGCGACATAGACCCAGTTATCGGCGCGCTGATAGAGCAGCGGGTAGTGATTGCTGAACATCATCAACACGACCGGCAGGGTCAGATAGTTGTTGTGCAGCGAGCGCTGCTTGGCCATGGCGCCAGGCTTGGGGTCGGGCGCGCGACCGGCGATCAGATCGGCGACGGCCTTCTTCTGGTTCGGAATGATGACGAAGAAGACGTTGGCCGCCATGATCGTGCCGAGGAAGGCGCCGACGTGGATATAGGCCGCCCGGCCGCTGAAGATCTGTGAGAAGCCGTAAGCTGCCGCAACCGCCATGATAAACACGCAGACAGCGAGCTGGCCGGTGTTGTTTCCGATCTTCGACTTGCATAGCGCGTCATAGCCGAGCCAGCCGAGGCTCAAACCGCCGATGCTGAGCGCGATCGCCGCCGGCACGGAGAGCGGCATGACCGACGGATCGATCAGGAACTCTTCGGCACCAACATAATAGATCACGCCCAGCAACAGGAAGCCGGAGACCCAGGTGAAGTAGGCATCGTATTTGAACCAGTGCAATTCTCTGGGCAGGCTGGGCGGGGCCACCAGGAACTTGCGGGCGTGATAAAAGCCGCCGCCATGCACCATCCAGCTTCCACCATAGACGCCCTCGGGCTGGTCTTTTTCGCGGCGCAGGCTGGCATCGAGCCAGATGAAATGAAACGACGTGCCGATCCAGGCGATGCCCAGCATCACATGGGTCCAGCGCAGTAGCAGCCCGACCCAATCCCAGATGACCGCGCTCATGACGACAGGGCGGCGAGGTGGCGATCGAAGGCCACGAGGGCCGCGGCCTTCTCGGCCGGCGGCAGGAATGACGCCGCAAACCCATTGCGCGCGATTGTCTCCACCTCCTCACGATTAAGGTCGAGGGCCTCCTGAATGGCGCGATAGTTCTCGTTCAGATAACCGCCGAAATAGGCTGGATCGTCGGAATTGATCGTGATCAGCAGGCCGCGCTCGATCATATGCTTCAACGGATGACGACGGATGTCATCGATCACCGCAAGACGCAGGTTCGAGAGCGGACAAACGGTCAGCGCCATGCGATCGCGCACCAGCCGGGCGATCAACGCCGGATCCTCCATGGCGCGGTTGCCGTGGTCGACCCGCTCGACACCCAGCAGGTCGAGAGCCTCCCAGATGTAATCGGGCGGGCCTTCCTCGCCGGCATGGGCAACGATTCTGAATCCTTCATCCCGCGCCCGGCGGAAAACCCGGGCGAATTTGCGCGGCGGGTGGCCGACTTCCGAGGAATCAAGGCCAATACCCAGAATGCGATGCTTGTGAGAGAGCGCCAGGTCGAGCGTCTTCTCGGCATCCGCCTCGTCAAGATGGCGCAGGAAACACATGATGAGGTGTGCTGTGATCCCGTGCTTCGCCCTGGCATCGTCGATGGCCCGCTGGATGCCGCCGATCACCGTCTCGAACGACACGCCCCGCGAGAGATGGCCTTGCGGATCGAAGAACATCTCGACATGGCGCAGGCCCTGGCCCGCGACCTTGTCGAGATATGCTGCGGTCAAATCGTAGAAATCCTGTTCTGTCAGCAGCACCGACATGCCCTGGTAGTAGAGGTCGAGAAAGTCCTGCAGCTTCGAGAATTTGTAAGCTGAGCGCAGCGCCTCGACAGCGGGATAGGGCAGGGTGACACGATTGCGCCGGGCGAGCGCGAACATCATTTCCGGCTCCAGCGTCCCTTCGATATGGATGTGGAGTTCGCTCTTGGGCAGCCGGTCGATATGTCGTGCCAGCTCGCTCATGATAGCCTCAATGCAGCGGGCCCCGTCCCCGGCGCCGGGAAACGGGGCCCGCTGGTTCGTCTTTTCGCGGAAGGTTATTGCGGCAGGTTGCCTTCGATGCCTTCCGCCAGCCAATTCATGCCCAAGACATCGGCATCGCTCAGCATCTGACTGGCGGCCACCTTGGAGGCGCCGCTCTGGTCATTCATTGGTCCGCTGAAGATGACGATCTTGCCCGACTTGATGCCCTCTTCGGCATCCTTCGCCGCCTGGGCTACATCATCCGGCATGTTCGTGTAGGGCGCCATCTTCAGCATTCCGGTAGAAAGCCCGCCCCAGACGTCCTGGGTCTTCCAGCTTCCGTCCATCGCAGCCTGGATGCGCTGGGTATAGTAGTCGCCCCAGTGATCGATGGAGGAGGTGAGCTGTGCCTTGGGCGCGAACTTGATCATGTCGGACGCCTGGCCGAAGCCATGAACACCGCGATCTTCGGCCACCTGCAGAGGTGCCGCGGAATCGGTGTGCTGGGCGATCATGTCGGCGCCCTGGTCGATCAGCGCCTTGGCCGCGTCGCTTTCCTTGCCCGGATCATACCATTCGTTGATCCAGACCGATTTGATTTTCCCATTGGGATTGACGCTGCGCATGCCACGGATGAACGAGTTCATGCCCATCACCACTTCGGGGATCGGCACGGAGCAGACATAGCCGACGATGCCGGACTTCGACATCTTGCCGGCGATCACGCCCTGGATGTAGCGCCCTTCATAAAAGCGGATGTTGTATGTCGCGACATTGTCGGCGCGCTTGTAGCCGGTGCAATGTTCGAAATAGACCTTGGGGAAATCCTTGGCGACCTTGATCGTCGGGTTCATGAAGCCGAAGGAGGTGGTGAAGATGATCCCGTTGCCGGCCGCGGCGAGCTCGTGAATTACACGCTCCGAATCCGGACCTTCCTTCACGCTCTCAACGAAGGTCGTCTTGAGCTTGTCGCCGAGCGCGTCCT
>CAZQLF010000442.1:0-3170 GCA_964594035.1 uncultured Rhodospirillaceae bacterium
GCAGGATAGGCGGGAAAAGGGGCCGGGACCAATCGGTCCCCGGAACCCGCCCCTGTCGCGGCGACCATTGGCACCCTATAGTCTCTGGCCATGGACAAGGTCGTCTTCATCGCCATTCTCGTCTTCATGGCCGTCACGCTCGGAATCCTGCTGACAGGCCTGTTCT
Organism: uncultured Rhodospirillaceae bacterium; assembly: GCA_964594035.1. Taxonomy (GTDB): domain Bacteria; phylum Pseudomonadota; class Alphaproteobacteria; order Dongiales; family Dongiaceae; genus DASXQK01. The sequence continues at coordinate 167 of CAZQLF010000442.1, forward strand.
CCATGGCGCGCGGCGGCGAGTTCGACAAACGCAATTCCAACCGATTGATGCGCTGGCGTGTCATCGCCCAGGGCATTGCCATCCTGCTGTTCATCATCTTCATGATGACCTGGCACCACGCCTGAGCGCCCGCACCGGAACAGAGTCATGGTCAAGCTGACGCGCATCTATACGCGAGGCGGCGACAAGGGGCAGACCTCGCTCGGCAGTGGCAAGCGCGTGGCCAAGCACGATTCCCGCGTCGACGCCTATGGCCAGGTCGACGAGGCCAATGCGGCGATCGGCCTGGTGCGCCTGCATACCAGGGGATCGGCCGATGCCATGCTGGCGCGCATCCAGAACGACCTGTTCGACCTGGGTGCCGATCTCTGCCGTCCGGAGGTCAAGGAAGGCGACCTTCGCATCGTCGACAGCCAGGTGACTCGGCTGGAGCGCGAGATCGACAAGATGAATGCCGCGCTGCAACCGTTGCAGTCCTTCGTGCTGCCGGGCGGAACGCCGGCGGCGGCCTATCTGCATCTTGCCCGCACGGTCGCCCGCCGGGCCGAACGCGCCATGACGGCGCTGGCGGAAGAAGGTCCTGTCAACCCTCAGGCAATCAAATATATCAACAGGTTATCAGATCATTTGTTCGTGCTGTCGCGCTACCTGAACGGCAAGGGAAAACGCGACATCTTGTGGCAGCCGGGGGCTACCCGCTAAGCCCCGCCTCGTTGACACGGCCCGGACAAGGGACCTATTGTGCGCCCGCACAAAGAGGGGGCACAGGCGGTCTTTGGGCGTCTCGAGCCGAGACGCGAACGCCCGTTCGCCCTTCGCACAAAAACTTCGGATCTCTACCCATGAAGGTTCTGGTCGCGGTCAAACGCGTCGTCGACTACAACGTCAAAATCCGGGTCAAGGCAGACGGGACGGGCGTCGAGACAGCCAACGTCAAGATGTCCATGAACCCCTTCGACGAAATTGGCGTCGAAGAGGCGGTGCGGCTGAAGGAAGCCGGCAAGGCGACGGAAATCGTCGCTGTCTCCCTTGGCGCGGCGCAATCCCAGGAAACCATCCGCACGGCACTCGCCATGGGGGCCGATCGCGGCATCCTCGTGCAGAGCGATGCCGAGCTTCAGCCACTGGCCGTCGCCAAGCTGTTGAAGGCGGTGGTCGACAAGGAAAAGCCCGAGATCTGCATTCTCGGCAAACAGGCGATCGACGACGACTGCAACCAGACCGGTCAGATGCTGTCGGCCCTGCTGGGATGGTCCCAGGGGTGCTTCGCCTCCAAGCTCGTCCTCAACGGCGATGGCACGGCCAATGTCACCCGCGAGGTCGATGGCGGGCTCGAGACCGTGACGCTGAAGCTGCCGCTGGTCGTGACCACCGATCTTCGCCTTAACGAGCCGCGCTATGCCTCGCTGCCCAACATCATGAAGGCGAAGAAGAAGCCGATCGAGACGCTGACACCGGAGCAGCTGGGTGTCGATGCATCCCCGCGCCTGAAGACGCTGAAGGTCGGCGAGCCGCCGAAGCGCCAAGCCGGCGTCAAGGTAAAGACCGTCGCCGAGCTCGTCGACAAGCTGAAAAACGAAGCCAAGGTGATCTGAGATGAGCGTCCTGCTGATTGCCGAGCATGACAATGCCGGCCTGAAACCGGCGACGCTGCATGCCGTCACCGCCGCCAAGCAGATCGGCGGCGACCTCGTGATCCTGGTCGCGGGCCAGAACTGCCGCCCGGCGGCGGAAGCCGCCGCGAAGGTCGGCGGCGTTGCCAAGGTGCTGCTGGCCGACGATGCGCTCTATGCCAACCGGCTTGCCGAGAACATGGCAAAGCTGATCGTGAGCCTGGCGCCCAGCTATTCCCACGTCCTCGCTGCAGCCACCAGCAGCGCCAAGAATTTCATGCCGCGGGTGGCAGCGCTGCTCGACGTGGCACAGATCTCGGAGATCAGCGAGGTCGTTTCGCCCGATACCTTTGTGCGCTCGATCTATGCGGGCAACGCACTGGCGACGGTTCAATCGAGCGACAAGATCAAGGTCATCACCGTGCGCATGACCGGTTTCGATGCGGCTCCATCCGAGGGTGGTTCGGCGACAATCGAGACTGTGGCCAGCGCCGGCGATGCCGGCCTGTCGAAATTCGTCGGCCAGGAACTCAGCAAGTCGGAGCGTCCGGAGCTGACGTCGGCGCGCATCATCGTCTCTGGCGGGCGCGGCATGCAGAGCGGCGACAACTTCAAGCTGCTGGAGGCCGTGGCCGACAAGCTGCATGCAGCAGTAGGCGCCAGCCGCGCCGCCGTCGATGCCGGCTTCGTGCCCAATGACTACCAGGTCGGCCAGACCGGCAAGGTCGTGGCCCCCGATCTTTACATCGCCGTCGGAATTTCCGGCGCCATCCAGCATCTCGCCGGCATGAAGGACAGCAAGGTCATCGTCGCCATCAACAAGGACGAGGATGCACCGATCTTCCAGGTTGCCGATTACGGTCTCGTCGCCGACCTGTTCCAGGCGGTGCCGGAATTGACCAAAGAATTGAGCAAATAGGCCCGGGAGCGGCCAAACCCCCATGATTCGAACTATCGGCGTCATCGGCGCCGGGCAGATGGGCAACGGCATTGCCCATGTCGCAGCCTTGCACGGCTACAACGTCAAACTCGTCGATGTCGACGTCTACCAGATCGACAAGGCGAAGGAGGCGATCGATCAGAATATTATTCGACAGGGCAAGCGCAAGCACGGCCATAGAACCGAGATCTCGGACGCGGATCGCAAGGCGGCGCTCGCGCGTATCACCACGGGCCAAGACTATCACCTGTTCAGCGACTGCGACCTCGTCATCGAAGCGGCGGTGGAGAACGAGGAGATCAAACGCGAGATCCTGAAGAAGGTTTGCCCGCTGCTGAAGCCCGAAGCGATGATCGCTTCCAACACCTCGTCGATCTCCATCACGCGTCTGGCGGCCTCGACCGACCGGCCGGCCAAGTTCATGGGCATGCATTTCATGAACCCGGTGCCG
>CAZQLF010000443.1:0-2023 GCA_964594035.1 uncultured Rhodospirillaceae bacterium
AATTCCAACACATCCTCACCCGGTCGCATTCGAGGGCCTGGTGCTCGGAACAGTATAGGTCTTCGAGAGTGCAGGGGACGGTTTTGTCCGGGCGGTTGGGCCGGGGACAGGGATCCTGCCGCTTTTCAATGGCTTACGTCACCTTGACGTGTTGTCTGAACGGTTTGGTGCTTCGCGGCTGCTGGGTGGTCAGTGCATTATTACTGCGACCCTGGATGAGCGCGGTCATGCTGTTCTCCTCGGACCCACGGCAACGCTTACGTTCGGCGAGCTGAACGGTGTCTCTTCGAAACGCACAGAGGCCATCGCGGCGACGATGCAGGACGCGGGCTTTGCCGTGCAGGTGAGCAACGCGGTTCTTCTTGAGATGTGGGAAAAATGGGTCCTGCTGGCGACCTTTGCCGGCATGACCTGCCTGATGCGCGGTGCCGTAGGTGACATCGTAGCGGCGGGAGCAGCAGGTTTGACGGAAGCCTTGTTGGAGGAATGTCGCCATATCGCCGCATCGCAGGATCAGGTGATCAGACCCGAGGTCTTGCAGCGCATCCGCACGCTGTTAACACAGGCCAATTCGACGATTATGGCGTCAATGCTGCGCGATCTTGCGCGGGGCGCGAGGACTGAGGCCGATCATGTCCTCGGCGACCTACTGGATCGCCAGTCTGAGTTGGCTGTCAATACTCCGTCGCTATTGCGGATCGCGTATCTACATTTGAAGACTTACGAAGCGCGGCGAGCGAGAGAAGGAATCCCTTCGGCAGGCGCCTGATAGATCGGCCGCATGGGGACAGCCTATGAGAGCGCCAAGGGCATCGTCTTCATTGCCTCCGATAATGCCACGTTCATGGCGGGCTCGACGGTTGTCGTCGACGAAGGGCCTCGACCTTCCGATCGACTAATCCAGCCGGCCGCGCAACAGACCAGCACGCCAGGATAGAAGGGTGGTGATGTGTCATTGAAGGACCGACGCAACGGTCCGGGCCGCCTTGGCGGAATACGAGCGCCTACTGTCTCGACGGGAAGTCGATGGCATCGTCGCCGGCTTCGCCGACGATGCTCGCGTTAGATTTTCGAGCTGCGAACCTTTCACCGGCAGGGAGCCGCTGAAGACGTTTCTCTCACAACGGTTTCTGAAGCCTGAGGGGTGCGCAGCGCCGGGTTAGAGCTTCGCAGAGGCCACTATGCCAATTCCGCCCGCTGTCGGGATGAGCGATCTGTTCGGAGAGCCGACGCTGCCCGCCGGCTTTCGCTACATCGCAGACGTTCTCTCGCCTGCGGAGGAGAAGGACCTGGTAGGGCGGATTGAAAAGCTGCCGTTCAAGCCGTTCGAATTTCATGGATACCTGGGCAATCGCCGGATCTATACCTTTGGCCACAAATACATCTTTGCGGGCCAGGAGCCTCGCGCGGATGCGGGTATTCCCGACTACCTGCGCCCATTGACCGTCATCGCGGGCCGGATCAGCGAAACGCCTCCTGACGCATTCGAACAGCTCATGGTGACGGAGTATGCGCCGGGCGCCGGGATCGGCTGGCATCGCGACCGCCCAACCTTTGTGAACATTGTCGCGGTGTCGTTTCTGGCTCCTTGCGTCCTGCGGCTCCGCCGGAAAACAAACGAGGATTGGGAGCGCCGGTTTGCCCGTATCGAGCCGCGATCGGCCTATTTGCTGAGTGGCACCGTACGCAACAGCTGGCAGCACAGCATCGCTCCGATGGACGTGCTGCGTTACTCCGTGACCTTGCGGACCTTTCGCCCTGGCCATGGCGCGAAGGACTAGCTGCATCTCGATAACAATCCCCGGCGGGTTCATGCTTTGAGAAGTCGCGATCCTGCTTCGATAGCGCTATCGCATCAGGAGGATGAAATGAACCAAACGGAAAAAGCCACACGCTTCGCGAGGTTGCACGTCAAAGGCTCACCGCTGTTGCTCTACAACGCATGGGATGCAGGTAGCGCGAAAGCTGTTGCCGAGGCCGGTGCTAAGGCGATCGCGACTAGCAGCTGGTCGGTCGCCGAGGC
>CAZQLF010000443.1:2033-3168 GCA_964594035.1 uncultured Rhodospirillaceae bacterium
CGACAGTGATGGCGCGGGCCTCCGCAGTCGCGAGGGGAGGAGGCAGCGCGTCAGCCCACCGGCGGATGTCATCCAGGCCTTTCAGGACGTGCAGGCGGCCAAGGCCGACCAGAGCCGGTTCATCAATGACGCAACGGCCTATCAGAACCAGGTCGTTCCCCAAGCGCGCGGCATGGCCGAGAGCATTCGCCAGCAGGCGCAGGCCTATAAGGAGCAGTCGGTCGCCGAGGCGCAGGGTTACCGCGACGGCGAACTTATCCCGATCGCGCTTGCGGAGCAGATTGTCGGGCAGATCGCCGCAACGATCGATCTCCCGGTCACTGTCGATTTCGAAGGTGGCTACAATGGTGATAACGATGATGAGCTCGCGGGTAATATCGCACGCCTGCTCGATCTCGGGGTGATCGGCATTAATTTCGAGGACCGCGTCGTCAAAGGCTCGGGGCTTTACGACATACGTCGCCAGGCGGAACGGATTACGACCGTCCGCGAGACTGCGCAGGAAAGGGGTGTCGAGCTCTTCATCAACGCTCGCACCGATTTGTTTTTCGGCCAGGGCAGGGATGAGGCTCAATCTATTGGCGAAGCGCTCGAGAGAGCGGAAGCGTACGCAGCCGCGGGTGCGTCCAGCTTTTTCATTCCCGGCTTGAAGGAAGACGCCCTGATCGGCCGCATCTGCGCGAGCGTCACGATGCCGGTCAACGTGATGGTCATGAACGGGGTGCCGTCCAACGACCGCCTGACTGAGCTCGGCGTTTCACGCATCAGCTACGGACCGATTCCGTACATCCACTTGATGGCGGCGCTCCAGCAGGAAGCGGGGGGAATCCTTTCGTAGCCACGTTCCAGGCGCAGGGCGACGGGCAAACGGCAATGGTTTCGTTGTCCTGCGCCTGTCGAACCGGCGAGGTTTTTCCCCATGGCAGATTTCGATGCCCGCCCGCTTTTGGTGACCGAAACTGCGTCCGTCTGGGACGTCGCATGTTCAGGCGCCTGCAAGCACAGAAGCGACGAGGAATACATTGCCGCCACGCACCTCGTATTCCCGTACCGCGGGGTCTAGGTGCACGATGCGGGTCGAGCGGAGACCGCCGCGGAGGCCAACCAGGTCATCATCCTCAACGAAGATGAATCC
>CAZQLF010000444.1:0-3166 GCA_964594035.1 uncultured Rhodospirillaceae bacterium
CGCTGTGTTTGGGATTGAGGGTGGAATAGGGATCCTGGAAGACCATCTGGATTTTGCCGCGCAGCGCCTGGCGCTCCTGCGCGCCCAGGGCCTGAAAATCCGATGCGGCGATTCCGTCGATCCGAATGGCGCCGCTGGTCGGGGTTTCAAGTCCGACGAGGCAGCGCCCCAGCGTGGTCTTGCCCGATCCTGACTCACCGACCAGGCCGACGCTCTCGCCAGCGGCAATCTCGATGGAAACGCCTTTCAGCGCGGGAATCGGCCGGCCGCCGCGACCGGCGAAGGTTTTCACCAGATTGCGCACACTGAGAATGGCATTGGGGATGGATGCCTCGGGCACGGTGGCCGCCGCTTCGAGGGCGCGGTGACGCAACGCCTGCATCTCGCCGGCAATTTCTGCCCGCCGGATGCAGGCGCTGAAACGACCGGGCGCCTGTTCAACGAGTGCGGGCTTGCCGTCGCGGCAGCGGTCCTGCGCCCAGTCGCAGCGTGCCGCAAAGGCGCAAATGCCCTCCACGTCATCGGCCTTGGGCACCGTGCCGCGAATGGCGATCAGTTGCTTCACGCGCCGTGTCGCCGGCGGTTCGGAGAGCAGCAAGCCGAGCGTATAGGGATGGAAGGGATCGCGCTCGACATCGCGCACGCTGCCCACCTCCATGAGCGAACCGGCGTAGAGCACATGGATCCGGTCGCAGGTGGAAAACGCCAGGCGCAGATCATGGGTGATCAGGATCAGACTCATGCCGCGCGCGGACTGCACTCGGCGCAGGAGTTTCATGATTTCCGCCTGCGTCGTGACATCGAGGGCCGTGGACGGTTCATCAGCGATCAGGAGCTCAGGGTCGCCGGCCAGTGCTGCGGCGAGCGCAACGCGCTGAGCCATGCCGCCGGAGAGCTGGAAGGGCATGCGATGGGCGACGTCTTCGTCGGCGATGCCCATTTCGCTCAGGCGCCGACGCACTTCGGCGCCGCGGGCCGCGCGGTTGGCGAATTCGGGGCGCTGGCGCAGCATCTCTTCAATATGCGCGCCCACGCGCATCAAGGGGTTCATCATGGTGAACGGGTCCTGCAGCAGCAGCGAGATGCGCCGGCCGCGCAGACGCTGGAGCGCCGGCTCGCTCATCGCCATCACATCGAGCCCGTCATAGGTGATCGTGCCCGTAGCCGAGACGCCTGGCGGCAGCAGGCGGGCGATGGCCTTGGCGGTCAGTGACTTGCCGGAGCCGGACTCGCCGACAATGGCAATGGTCTCGCCCTTGGCGAGATCGAGATCCGTGCCGGTGGTGATCAGCCGCCGGCGGCCCGCATCTTCCGCCGAGATTGCGAGGTTGCGCACTGTGAGCAGCGGCGATCGCTCGTTCACCTGGTGAACTTCTCGAATAGCCAGTCGCCGATGACGTTCATGCTGACGGTGGTCAGCACGATCATGGCGCCGGGCAGCAGCAGGGCGACGGGATTGGAGAACAGGATATTGCGGTTCTCATACAGCATGCGGCCCCAATCCGGCGTCCCCGGTTCGACACCGAGGCCGAGAAAGGAGAGGCCAGCGAGGTTCACCAGTGCGAAGGCAAAATCAAGAATGATGTAGGCCAGCACCAGCGGCAGGACGTTGGGCAGGATGTGGATGAACAGGATGCGCCAGCGCGAGATGCCAAGCGCGCGGGCGGCGTCGATATAGGGCCGCGGGCGCTGCTCCAGCACCACGCTGCGCACTACGCGGGTATCCGGCGCGGCGTTGAGTGCGATGAGCACGGCAACGGCAATCCAGTAGCCGCCGCCAATGACGCCCACCACCACGATCGCCACCAGCGGGCCCGGCAGTGCGTACATGAAATCGACCCAGCGCATGATGGCGGAATCGACCGTGCCGCCGAGATAGCCGGAGAGCAGACCGAGCAGGGTGGCGATGGCGAAGCCGCTGATCGCCACCACGATCGGGCCGATGAGCGCCGTGCGCGAGCCGAAGATCACGCGCGAAAGCACATCGCGCCCGAGCAGATCGGTGCCGGCCAAGAATTGCGCCGTGGGGGGCTTGTCACCCACCAGCAGGCGCTGGGTTTCCGGGGCATAGGGCGCGAGCGCCGCACCGAAGATGGCGCAGATCGCCACCATGGCGACGATGAGGAAAGCGACCACGATCAGCAGTGGAAGGCGGCGCCGGCGCGCGGCCACTTCCATCAGCCCGGAATTGGCGATCAGGGTCATGGCAAGGTTCTCACGCCAACGGGCGTCATGCCAGTGGACATCACGACTGGGCCTTGCCGTAACGGATGCGCGGATCGATCAGCGCATAGGCGAGATCGACGACAAGATTGATGACGATGACGAAGAAGGAGAAGACGACCGTCGTCCCCTGCACCAGGGGGATGTCGCGCTTCTGCACCGCTTCGATCGTGAGCGAACCCAGGCCCGGCAGTGCGAAGGTCACTTCGACGAAGATGGCGCTCGCCACCAGGGCCACGACGATGACGCCGGCCGCGGTGATTACCGGGATCAGTGCGTTGCGCAGGACGTAGCCGAAGACGATGCGCGATCGGCTCAACGCCCGTGCGCGGGCGAAAACGAAATGGCCGCGATCGAGCTCACGGATCACGGCAACGCGGGTGATCTTCACCAGCACCGCCATGACGGAGAGCGCCAGTGCCACCGCCGGCAGGGTCATATGCCATAGCCGGTCGAGGAACCCGTGGCCGGCGCCGAAGATGGGAAACCAGTGCAGCAGCACGCCAAAGACGTAGAGCAGCAGGATGCCGGTCACGAAGGCGGGTGAGCTGATGCCGAAGATACTGAGCGTCACCACTGCACGGTCGAGGCGCGTGCCGCGGTTGAATCCGGCCAGCATGCCCAGGATGAACCCGATCACCATGACGATGATGGAGCTGACGATACTCAGGAACACCGTCACGCCGAGGCGCTGGGTGATGGCGAAGGTGACGAGCTGGCCGCCCTGGATGGATGTTCCGAGATCGCCCTGGAGCACTTGCCAGAGCCACTTGCCGTATTGAACGATGAAGGGAACGTTCAGGTGAGACTTCCCGCGAATTTCGGCGAACGTGGCCGGATCGGGAGGCCCGGATCCCGGGAACCGGCGGGGCCGGTCCCCGGGCGCCCAGGGCACCCCCGGCCAAACCCCACAGGCAAACAGGGTCCACCACGGACGAGCGGA
>CAZQLF010000445.1:0-3158 GCA_964594035.1 uncultured Rhodospirillaceae bacterium
GGTCCCACGTGGCAGAAATACCGATTGAACTTTGGCGGCTCGTATCTGGCGCCTTTCCATGCCTGGGACTCCAAACTCCCCACCGATGTGAAGGACATGGTCGCCAAGCGCAGCAAGGAGATCATCGCCGGCAGCTTCCGTGTCGATGTGAACGAAGCAGCGCCGGTCTCGGATTAGGATTTCCATTCCCTCTCCCGCTTGGGCGGGAGAGGGTCAGGGTGAGGGTGAGATTCGCCCCCTCACCCCTGCCCTCTCCCCAAGGGAATTTGACGGCGGCTGATTCACGCCTTGGGCGAGAAGCCCAAGGCGATCAGACGCCCCCGGGGGCGAGGGAGCTCGCAGCCCGCCTGTGATGAACACGTCGCTTACCACCGAACTCCTCGCCATGCGGGGAATCAGCAAGAGCTTCGCCGCGGTGCGCGCCTGCGATGGCGTCGATCTCACGCTCAATGCCGGCGATGTCCTGGGCCTGCTGGGCGAGAACGGCGCCGGCAAGACCACCTTGATGAATATCCTGTTCGGCACTTACGCTGCCGATGAGGGTGACATCACCGTCACCGGCAGGCCGGTTCACATCCGCAACTCCGCCGATGCACTGGCGCTGGGTATCGGCATGGTTCACCAGCATTTCCACCTCGTGCCGCGTCACACGGTCCTTGAAAACCTGATGGTCGGCCAGGGCGGATTGCTCCTGGATCGCGGCCGAGCGAAGAAGCGCCTTTCGGATATCGGCCGCCAGTTCCGCCTGAACCTCGAACCCGACGCGCTGGTGGCGGACCTCACCATCGGCGAACAGCAGCGCCTGGAGATCATCAAGGCGCTGATGCGCGGTGCCCGCATCCTGATCCTCGATGAGCCGACAGCGGCACTTACGCCGCAGGAGACCGATGGCTTGTTCGATGCTGTGCGCGCCATGGCCCAGCAAGGCATGGGCGTGATCCTGATCAGTCACAAGCTGCACGAAGTACGCGCGATCACGAGCCGCATCATGGTCATGCGCCTGGGCAAGCGCGTCGATGAACGGGCCAACAATGCGAGCGTCAGTGAGAAGCTTCTGGCCGAGCTGATGTGCGGCCGGGAAATCACGCCGACAATCAAGCCGCCTTCGCAGCGCGGGCGTGTGCTGATGCGCCTTTGCGGCATCGCCACCACCGGCAGCGAGCGCCGGCGCCTGAAGGATCTGTCGCTGGAGGTCCACGCCGGTGAGATCGTCGGCATTGCGGGCGTGGCCGGGAACGGCCAGCGCGAACTGGCCGACGTCATCGCCGGGGTCCTGGCGCCAATCGCCGGCGGAATCGAATTCGACGGCAAGCCCGTCGATCAGCTCGATCCGCGCCGCGCCCAGGCTCTTGGCATCGGCCGCATTCCGGAAGACCGCATCGGCATGGGACTGCTGACCCAGTCGCCGCTCGCCGACAGCATGGCCTTGCCGCGCATCAGCGAAGCACCCTTCAGTCATCGCGGGCTACTGGACCGGCGCGCCATCCGCGCCTTCGCCGAAACCGAGATCGAAAAGTATGCGATCCGTACGGCCGGGCCCCTGGCGCGAACCGGCACGCTTTCCGGCGGCAATCTGCAGAAGGCGCTGCTGGCCCGCGAGCTTGCCCCCAATCCGCTGGTCGTGCTGGCGGCGCAGCCGACCCGCGGCCTCGATGTCGGCGCAACCCAATTTGTCCACGGCAGGTTCCTCGAACTGCGCGCGGCGGGCTGTGGGCTCATCGTCATCAGCGAGGATCTGGAAGAAATCTATCAACTCGCCGACCGCATCCTTGTCATGTCGGCAGGCCGTATCGTCGGAAACTTCGCGATCGAGGAAGCAAGTATCGAAACCATCGGACTGCTGATGACCGGCTCTGAGAGCCACGTTACCCAGAGTCCCGCCACATGACGCAGCTCAGATTCGAGCGGCGTAGCGAGACGCCGGCCTGGCTCAGCATCGCGCTCCCCGTCGCCGCAGTTCTCGCCACGCTCATCCTCTGCAGCGGGCTGGTGGCGCTGGCCGGCGCCAATGTGCTGGACGCCTACGCCCAGCTGTTCCTGACGCCCTTCTCCACCGGCTTCGACCTGGAGCAGACGGCCATCAAATCGGCTCCACTCGTGCTGACCGGGCTTGCAGTCGCCGTCGCCTTTCGCGCCCGCTTCTGGAACATCGGCGGCGAGGGACAGCTTTACGCCGGCGCCATGGCGGCCGCCTTTATCGGAACGCAGAAATGGCTGCCCTTCCCGACGCTCTGGGTGCTGATGCTGGTTTGCGGTGCGCTCGCCGGCATGGCCTGGGCCACCGTGCCGGCTATCCTGCGCATCCGCTTCAAGGTGGATGACGTCGTCACCACGCTGCTGCTGAACTTCGTGCTGCTCTACGGCATGTCGGCGCTGCTGACCGGTCCGTGGAAGGCGCCTAACGCCGCCTATCCGACCTCGCCCTCGATTCGGCCCGATGCCCAGTTCCCCATCCTGCCCGGCACCGACCAGCTCCATCTCGGCGTCATCGTCGCTTTGCTGGCGGTGCCGGCCATCTGGTTCGTCATGAACCGCACCGTCTTCGGCTTCACCATCAAGGCCGTGGGCGAGAATGCGCGGGCCGCATCCTATGCCGGCATCGATACACCGAAAGTGATTCTGGCGACGGCGGCCCTCTCCGGCAGTCTTGCCGGCCTTGCCGGCGTGGGTGAAGTCGGCGGCGTGCATTACCAGGTGATGGCCGATCTCTCGCCGGGCTACGGCTATACCGGCATCGTGGTGGCCATGCTGGCGCGGCTGAATCCGCTGGGCGTTCTGCCTTCGGCCATCTTCTTCGCCGTGGTGATCACCGGTGCGGAAGGCATGTCACGCGCCACCGGCGTGCCGGTGTTCCTGGCCGACGTGATCCAGGGCGTCTCGCTGCTCTGCATGCTGACCGCCCTGCTCTTCACCCAGTACCGGCTGCGCTTGGTGAGGCCGGGTCATGCATGACATCCTGGCCCAGCTTTTCCAGATCGGATTCTTCGCCGCCCTTATCCGCATCGCCACGCCCCTGATTTTCGGGACGCTGGGCGAATTGTTTGCCGAACGCTCCGGCGTGATCAATCTCTGCATCGAAGGGATCATTCTGTTTTCCGCCATTACGGGATTCACCGCGGCCTTTTACCGTGGCGATCTTTGGCTTGGCATTTGCCCGG
>CAZQLF010000446.1:0-3153 GCA_964594035.1 uncultured Rhodospirillaceae bacterium
CGCCGATCATCAGACCGCGGCCGCGCACATCGCCGATGAAGCGATATTTGTTCTGCAGTTCCTTGAGCGCGCTCAGCATCACCTTGCCGACCTTGGCGGAGTTCTCGACGAGCTTCTCGTTGAGGATCGCCTCCACCGCGCCGAGGCCCGCCGCAGCCGCCAGCGGATTGCCGCCGAAGCTAGACGAGCTGCCGCTCGCCTCCCCGAAGGGCGTGGCCTGCATGTTCTTCAGGGACGAGCCGAGGCCGCTCAGCGGGAAGCCGCCGCCCATGCCCTTACCGAAGGTCATGATGTCAGGCTTCAGGCCGAACTGGTCGCTGGCCCACATGGTGCCGGTGCGCCCGAAACCGGTCAGGATCTCGTCGGCGATCAGCAGCGCATCGAACTCGTCGGCGATCTCGCGCACCGCGTGGACGAAATCGTCCGGCGGGATGACGTTGCCGGCCGTGCCCTGCATCGGCTCCATGATGATGGCCGCGACTTCGGCCTGGGTCTCGTTCTTGATGACGTTGCGCAGATGCTCGGCGCAGGCAAGGCCGCAGGAGGGATATTCGAGGTTCCAGGGGCAGCGATAGCAGCTGGCATAGGGCGACATATGCGTGCCCGGCGGGAACGGGCCCTGGTGATTGCGATAGCCGCCGCCGAGCAGGCCGATGACGCCGGCCGTCTTGCCGTGATAGCCGCCCCAGAAGCCGACGAACTCGAACTTCTTGGTGATGGACTTCGCGAGGCGGAAGCCCGCCTCCACCGCTTCCGCGCCGCCGGAGAAGAGCTGCACATGGGTGATGCCCTCGGGCAGCAAGCCGCCGACGAGCTTCAGGAAATTCGCCCGCGTCTCGGTGGTGAAGCTGCCGAAGGTCGTTTTCTCGAGTTGCTCGGTGATCCGCTTGATGTAGTGCGGATGGCTGTGGCCCAAGCTGCCCACCGCCACTCCGGCGATGAAGTCGAGATATTCGCGGCCATCGACATCGGTGATGACGCAGCCCTTGGCGCGGTCGACAGCGATCTGGGAATAGAGCGCGATGGACTGTAGGCCCGGCGCCATCACCTCGGCTTCACGATCGAAGATCGCCTTCGATTTCGGGCCTGGCGTTGCGTATTTCTTGCCGGCCTCTTTGTCGACCGGCTTCGGCGCCGGCGTGCGTTTGCCCTTCATGACTCTGTCCTTGTGTTTAATTCACTGCCCTGGGGCCGCGATGGAAACGATGAACGAGATAGTCGGCGATGGTCGATGAGGCCTTGTCGCGATACTTGGCATAGCTGGGCCAGGCGTTGAGGTCGATGATCACAGGCTCGCCATCCTTGCGGATGATGGCATCGCCGCCGAAGATCTCCACGCCCAAAGCTGCCGCCGCATTGCGCGCCACTTCGCGCAGTCGCTCTTCCTTGAAGACGTGGCCCGCCATGCCCTTGTCGCGGTGATAGAACCATTCGAACCAGCCATCGCTGGCGCCGTTGGTGCCGCCGCGGGCGACGCCATAGAATTTGATCAGGTCACCCTCAACATGTTCCTGGGCGATGACGAAAGGAATGCCGCGTTCGGCGAAGCGGGCCAGCGCCTGGCGGAAGCCGGCTTCGGAGGCGACATACATCACATCGTCGGCCTGGGTGGCGTGGAAATCGTAGCGCTTGATCCACACGCTGCTCGTGACCGGAAGCTTGACCGCGTTGGTCGCCACCACATGGCTGACCGGCGAGGGCACATGCCAGCGGGCGAAGACCTCCACCATCCGGTGGCGATAGGTGTTGCGGATCGCCTCCGGCGAATTCACCACGACGGCACCGTTCTGCCCGGCCTTCTTCAGCCGATCGAGGATCGGCCCCTGCTCGCACATGGCGAAGATCATGGCGCCCGGCTGTTCCAGCGCCGGGCCGGCCTTGTCGGCTTCGACCATCGTGACGGCAAAGCCGCGCTGGATCAGCGCCTTGCCGACCTCGTCCAGGATCGCGGCGTCGTCGCCGATGCGGCCGGGTGAATGTGCCGACTCCCGATAGATGCCCCAGCAGGCCTTGGCCGAACTCATGCGCCCTTGCTCCTTCTTTCTTCGCCGGACAATGCGCGCTCGGCGGCGGCAACGTCCTGGGCCCGGTCGATGTCGAAGACCCGGCCGATATCGATGCCATGAACGGGATGGCGGGATGTGACGAGCCAGCCCAGATAATCGCGCAGCCGGGCAAAGCCGTTGGCAGGCTCAGCCGGCCGCTGCGCAGGTAATACATAAACCCCGGCGGTCACAAGCCCGCTGTCGCCCTCACCCAGCCTCGAGATGCGACCGGTCTTGCGATCGAGCGAGGCCCAGAGCGGCTTCTCGTCATCGACATGGCTGGTCAGGCCCAGTACGAACGCATCCGCCGGAGAGGCCGCCGCCTGTTCAACGAAGGCGCGGAAGCTTTCCGGCGCCATGATGCTGTCCACCGTGGTGATGACGGCGGCCTGGCCAGCCAGCCGCTCCGCCACGATGCGAAAGCTGACATAGGAAGACGGCGTGGTCTTGATCACGAGATCGATGTCTGCACCATGGGTTTCAACCCATTGCCGGGTGTCGGGACTTTCCTCGTTGATGATCATCGCCAGGCGATCGATGCCGGCACCGCGGAAACGGTCCAGCGTATGGGCGATCAGCGGCTTGTCGGCGATGGTCACCAGCGGTTTGCTGACGGCAAAACCACCGGCGCGAAGTCGGCTGCCCTCGCCCGCCGCGATGATTCCACCGGCGCGGATCTTGCCCAAGCGAACAGACCCAGCGCTCACAGCAGCATCTCCGCGAGTTCGGTCAACCGCGTCACCACCGGATGGCCGAGGGCAGAGGCTTCCGCCTGCTGCGTTTCCACCGGCGCGATCCAGACGAAATCCATGCCCATGCGCCTGGCGCCCTCGCGGTCGCGCCGCAGGGAATCGCCGACGAAGAGCGTCGTCTGCGGACTTGCCTTCAGCGGGCCGAGGGCGGCCTGGAAGATTGCGGGCTCGGGCTTTTCCGCGCCGACGCAATGGCTATCGGCCATGGCGCCGAAATAGGGCGAAAGGCCCGCGCCAGCGCAGACAGCCTCAAGGTTGCCGTAGAAATTCGAGACGATGCCCAGGCGATAGCGCCGAGCAAGCTTTTCCAGCACCGGCCGGTTGCGCGCGAAAGCGGCGGCGGCCTCGGCCAAGAA
>CAZQLF010000447.1:0-3148 GCA_964594035.1 uncultured Rhodospirillaceae bacterium
TCGCTGGCAACCTCCTCTTCACGACGCTCCGCACCCACCAACCATTTGCCCGGCTTCCACACAGGGTGGGGGGAGACCCCAGTCCTGGCTCATATAGGCAAGCACGGCATAGGCGCCGCCGAACGTCACCACCGCAAGCCGCGAGAAGAAGGGGCCGAGTGATGCCAGGATGTGATCGGGGCCGAAGGCAAAGCCCAAAGCCACGAGCGGCGCCAGCCAGATGGCGAGCCACAGCATCGCGGTGCGCACCGTCTGGCCGGCAAGGCGGGGTCGCTCCATGGCCGAAGATTGCGTCGTTCTGTTTGCTCGAAAGAACCCCCAGATGGCGGCGGCAAAAACGATGAGCGGGAACGGCAGAGCGAGAAAGAAGATGCCGAGGAAGCCGATAGCCGCAATGGCCCAGTGTTCCGGCCCCTTGAGGGCGCGCCGTCCGATGCGCAGCAGAGCCTCGATGACGATCACCAACACGGCGGATTTGATGCCGAGGAAAAGCGCCACCACCAGCGGCAAATTGCCGAAGGCGACGTAAACTGCCGAGAGGCTGAGCACCACGAATGCGCCCGGCAGCACGAAGAATAAACCAGCAGCGAGCCCGCCCTTTATGCCGTGCAGGCGCCAGCCGGCGTATGTGGCGAGTTGCATTGCCTCCGGTCCCGGCAGCAGCATGCAGAAGCTGAGCGCGGAGAGATAAAGCGGCTCCGCCATCCAGCGCTTTTCCTCGACGATGATGCGATGCATCAGCGCGATCTGGGCGGCCGGCCCGCCAAAAGAAAGCAGGCCGACCTTCGCCCAGGTTCGTATCGCCTCGCCAAAGGACGGCGTTGCATTTTCCGCCGCTACGGATGGTCCTTCCATGATCCTGCTTAGCCCGCCTTCGGCTGGGGCCAGTCATGGCCCTCGTCCTGGGCATCGCGGCACCAGCGATAAAGCGCGTCATAGAGCGCCATGCTGGCCTCGAGCTGGGCGAGGTCGTCCTTGTACATGCGCGAAAAGCCGAGAGATGCGGCGAGCAGGCCCGCCGATTGCGGCGTCAGATCATGGCGCGATGTGTCGGCGCCGCGCACGATCAGCGCGAGGCGATCCATGGCCGGCGAGGAGAGAGCGAATTCCTCCACCATGGCATCGAAGGTGCATTTCTCGCCGCGATGGCTCCAGAACACGTTCTCGATGTCGAAGGGCGTAGCACCGAAATGCTCGGCCGCCGCCGGCACCTCCGAGGGTGCAACGAACAGGAACACGGCCTCGGGATCGATGAAGCGGCGGATCAGCCAGGGACAGGCGATGCGGTCGATCTTGGGCCGCGCGCGCGTGACCCAGAGGGTGCGCCCGGCGCCGTCGGGCTTCGGCAGATGTTTTGGGTTGAGCAGCGTTTGCCTGGCCGCCTGCCAGGCGAGAATGCCGCCCTCGAGCGTCTCGGCCTCGATGCCTTCATGGCGCAGCAAGGCAGCCACGCCCTGGCTCAGTTTCAGGCCCTTCTGGCAGACCACGACGGCGGGGCGGCCGGCATAATGGCTGGCCCAGCGGGAGACGGCCTGGTAATCGCGATGGCGGGCACCCGGGATCAGCCGCGGATCGGCGGCGTAATCGTCGTCGTCGCGCACGTCGATGATCGATGGTGCGCCGGGCAGACCGATCAGGCGGGAAAGCTGGGTGACGGTGATTTCACTGGGAGACGGCATGGTGCGTCCTTCCTCTCTCTCGAGGTTACGGGACGCGATCTTTGGGCTGGCGCCTCACGGGGTAGTCGCGGGGACCCCATGACTGCAAAAATGGGTTGCCGGCGCGCAGGTGTCAACGTTTATGCCGCCTGGTCACACAAACGTCCGCAAATCGTCTATAGCTTTGCGGCTGGGCACGTAAGCCCGGCGTATAAAGACGGACCATGCCTCAGCGATTGCCATTGCGACGATTGCTGGCCGGAACCTGCCTGCTGGCGCTGCCCAGCCTGCTGGCGCTGCTGGGGTTGATCGTCTTTGCCGGGCTTTCGCTCGAAGCGGCAATTGCCGCAGCCATCGTCGTGCTGGCGGGGCTTGCCATGATGCTGCGTCCCCACCTGCGCCACCTGGCGGCTCTTGCCGGCTACGCCGGAGAACAGGCGGCCGGGCGCAGTGCAGCCGTCCCCGTCGCCGGCGCCTTCGGTCTCGATCGCCAGTTGGGCCTGCATCTTTCCGACGCCCTCAAGGGCTGGCGCGAACGGGAGAACGAGCTTTCCGCCCATGCCGCACTGATCGATCGCGTGCTGGGCGAACTGCCCGAGCCGTTGCTGCTGGTGGATGAGGATAAGCGCCTGCGCCTGGCCAATGCCGCCGCCGAAGAGCTTTATGGCAATGTCAGCGCCGGCCGCGACCTGGTCTCCGTCATGCGCCAGCCGGAACTGCTGGAAGCGGTGGACCGTGTGCTGGAAGGAGCCCCGGCCGAAATGGTGGAGTTCACCATACCCGTGCCGGTCGAGCGCAGTTTCGATGCGCACATCCTGCCGCTGGTTGGCCCAATGGGCGCCGGCCCTGCCAGCGAAGGGCCGGCCGTGCTTATGCTGTTGCAGGACGTGACCAAGGTCATGCGCGCCGACCGACTGCGCGCCGATTTCGTCGCCAATGCCAGCCACGAGCTGCGCACCCCGCTCGCGACATTGGTGGGCTTCATCGAAACGCTGCGCGGACCGGCGCGCGACGATTCCGATGCCCGCGCGCGCTTCCTCGCCATCATGCAGGAGCAGGCGGGCCGCATGGCGCGCCTCGTGGCCGACCTGCTGTCGCTTTCGCGCATCGAGCTGAACGAGCACAGCGTGCCCACCGGCACGGCGCGCCTCGACCGCGTGCTGGCGAGCGTGGCCGACAGCCTCGCCATGCGGGCCGGGGCCCGCAACATGAGCATCCTGCTGCCCAACGATCTGCACCGTTTGCCCCGCGTTCATGGCGACAATGACGAACTGGTCCAGCTGACCACGGCGTTCGGCTATTACAGCGTCTTCGCGATGACGGTGAACGTCGCCGAACTAGAGCCGGCGCCCGGCGCCGAAACACTGAAAGTTTAGGGGCTTGCCATTGCGAGGAGCCACGCGGCGAAGCAATCTCGACGTGAAAGAGTGAATCGGCGAGATTGCTTCGCTGCGCTCGCAATGACATTTGTCGCTTTACTGCGGCGTCGG
>CAZQLF010000448.1:0-3143 GCA_964594035.1 uncultured Rhodospirillaceae bacterium
GCCGGCGTCGTCGTTTTGGTGCTGATCATTCTCTGGCTCTTTGGCGTCTTCGCAGTCCACGCCACGCCGACACCCTAAATGCCATGGCAAACCGGGCCCAAAGGCGGGAAGCGCGCGAACGCGGTGAAGCCCGCCTGGCCAAGTTGCAGCAACGCGATCAGGCGGTGCTCACCGAGCAACGGCAGGCCCAGCAGGCTGCCGATGCGAAGTTTCTGCGCCTGCGTGCGCTTCGTCTGGCCAAGGAAGCAGACGAACAGGCCGCCACCCGGAAAACAAAGTGGTCCGGCGGCGAGCCCCACTGTTAGGGCCACCGCGCTCTCCCATGTCCGGGCTACGCGCGTGGCGGGCGGCAGGCTATCCTGCGGCACCCGTCGTGCTGGCTGAAGAGATCGCCGTTGCATGCCGCGCAAGCTCAAGGTCTATCGCACTCATATCGGATTTGACGATCTGATCATCGCCGCGCCGTCGCAGAAGGCGGCACTCGACGCCTGGGGCGCGAGCCCTCACCTGTTTGCGCAGGGTTTTGCCGCGCTCACGGATGAGCCTGACCTCGTTCAGGCCGCATTGGCCAAGCCCGGCGCCGTGCTGCGCCGCCAGTTTGGCACGAAGGGCGAGTTCAAGGCCGCACCGTCGAGGCTTCATTTGCCGGCTTCCCCGCCGAAGGCGTCCAAGGCGACACCGCCGCCCAAACGCAGTCACCCGAAGCCCTCGCAGGCACCCGTGGAATCCACGGCAGTGGATCGTGCCGCGCAGAAGCGCGCCGAGCGCGAGCGTATTGCCGGCGAACGTACCGATCAGCGCGCGGCCCCCGCCGAAGCGCGCGCCGAGGCACGGCGCCGCGAGCAGGAGGAACGCGATTCTGCCGCCGAAGCGCGCCGCACGCTTCAGGAGGAGCTCGAGGCGCTCTCTGCTGAACAGCGCCAGCAGCTCGACGACCTCGAAGAAAAGGAAGAAGCCTTGGCGCGCGAGCGACGCGAGATCGAGCAGTCCTTCGAGACGCGCATGGTGGCTCTACGCAAGCGGCTGAAGAAGCTCTAGCGATCTCACATTGACGCTACGGCAGCGGCCGGACGGATCGGCAAGTCCGCACCAACCGCAGGCGCCGCAGGGAAGTAGATCGTTATCGTTGTGCCGTGGCCGACCATGCTTTCGACCGTGACGGCGCCGCCATGGGCGGTAACGATGCCATGCACGACCGCAAGGCCAAGGCCCGTGCCCTCCCCCACGCCCTTCGTCGTGAAGAACGGTTCGAAAATGCGCTTCATCGTCTCGCGGTCCATGCCCTTGCCCGTATCCGCGACCCGCAGCCGCGCGGCGGGTCCGGGCTGCAGATTGGAATGCAACTGGCAGAAGGCCGCGTCCAGCGTAGCGGGGCTGATCTGGATGGTGATCGAGCCGCCCTTGATGCCCATGGCATCGGCCGCGTTGGAGGCCAGGTTCATCAGCACCTGATGCAGCTGGTTTGCATCCGCCAGGATCATCGGCGTGCGGGGATCGAGCTGCTCATGGATGGCGATGCTGCTCGACACGCCGGAGCGCAGCAGCGGCATCACCTCCGGAAGGATGTCGCCGAGATTGACTGGTTTGCGCGCCGGCATGTCGCGCCGGCTGAAGGCCAGGATCTGCTCGACCAGGCGGCGCGCCCGTTCGGCGGCGGCGATCACATTCCCCAGATTCCGGTAATCGCGGCCGTCCTTGTCCATGTCCTCCATGGTCAATTCGGTCAGCCCGAGGATCGGCACCAGCAGATTGTTCAGGTCATGGGCGATGCCGCCGGCGAGCGTGCCGATGGACTGCAGTTTCTGCGACTGGCGCAGTTCTTCTTCCATCTGTTTGCGCTCGGTTACGTCGACCAGCACGCCGATGTCGCCCAGGTAGCGTCCGCTGCTGTCATAGCGCGGCCGCCAGAGATCGAGAAACCAGTGATATGTGCCGTTGGCGCTGCGCAGGCGGTACTCCATCGAACCCGGCTCGCGCGAGGGCGTCGCCAGCTCGATCTGGATCTTGCCCTTCCACAGTTCCAGATCGTTGGGATGAATGTTCGCCGCGTAGTCGGCTTTGATCTCCTCGGCCATCGTGCGCCCGGTAAAGTCGAGATAGGTCTTGTTGAAGAAAAAGTACGCACCCTGATCGTCGCGCAGCCAAACCAGCACCGGCACCGTGTCGGCCAGGGAGCGGAAACGCCGTTCGCTCTCCTCCAGCGCCGTGGCCACGGCCTTCAGGTCGGTGATGTCCTGCAACGTGCCGGCATATGAGACGGGCCGCCCGGCCTCGCTGCGCTCCACTTCGCCGATTTCGCGCACCCAACCGTACTCGCCATTCGGTCGGCGCAGGCGATATTCGATGTCGAAGGATTGCGGCGTCAGATCGACGTCGGCGTAGATTTTGGCGACCCGGTCCAGGTCTTCGGGATGGAGCAGCCGGATGAGCTCCTCGTCGTTGCGGGGCAGATCGGATGCGGGAATGCCGAAGATCAAATCGGCAGCCTGCGCCCAGGTGTAGGTTTGCTTTCCGGCGCTGTGGCCGACTTCATGGCGCCAGTAGATGAGCTTTGCCCGGCGCGCGGCGTCGGTCAGCAGGCTGCGGCTCTCCTGCAGCTCCGCTTCGTGCCGGCGCATCTCGCTGTTCGACCGGGCAAGGGAACGCTGGATCGAGCCCATATGGCCCATGATGACCAGTGAGCTGACGACCATCATCGCGAAGGCCACAATGGCCCAGGGCAAGATGCGGTGTTTGAGCTCGAGACCGGGCCGGTCGGGCATCCAGGTGAGTTGTCCTGCCGGACTGCCATCAACCGATGTGAGCGCAAGCGCGGCCAGGTCTGCGCTGGGCTGCGTTGCGGCCCACCCCATGCCGCTCAGGCCGTAATCGGCGCCAAGTCCTTTCAGATAGTCCGGATCGAGCGCGCGCAGAAAGACGAGCACATAGGGCACCTGCCCGCCCTGGTAGCGCACGCGGAAATCCGTGTAGCTGATCATTGCCGCAGAGGCGATCTGCGCCTGGCCCTGGAACATGACGATGCCGGTCTGCGAGATCGATTCCTCGCCGGGCTTGGCCCGCGCCGCCGACAGCAGCGCTTCCAGGCTCGCCTTTGCCTCGCCCATTGGATCGATCTTGGCCGGCGCGCCATTCTGAAAGGCGAA
>CAZQLF010000449.1:0-3133 GCA_964594035.1 uncultured Rhodospirillaceae bacterium
GGGCGCGATGTACATTGAACTGTTCCGTCGGCGTGGCGAACACGGGCAAGGAGAGGAGACCGAGCGATTTTGCGCGCGACACCACCACCGCGTTGGCGTTGGGTGGTACGATCAGACGGGCGCCGGTTTCGGCGACACCGTAGACCTCTTCCACCGTCAGCACGGTTCCGGCACCGATCAGAACCTCCGGCGCGGCGTGACTTGCCAGCAGGCGCAGGCTCTCCAGCGGTTTTGGACTGTTCAGCGGAACTTCGACGATGCGGATGCCGGCCTCGACCAACGCATCGAGCGCCGCAAGCGCCTCTTCGGGCTCGATGCCGCGCAGAATTGCGATCAGGGGCGATTGTTCAAGGAAGTCCGACAGGCCGCTCACGGTGCGCTTGCCACCAGCAGCCCTGAAGCGCGCGCGATGGAGAATAGCGCAGACGGGACGACCTCTGCGCTATCGAGAAACGCCAGTTCTGCGCCGGACAGTGTTTTCACTGCCTCACGATAGGACTCGATGATGACAGGTGAACCGATGGCCGCGGTGATGCCGGCGCGGTCCTTGTTACGCAACCAGGCCAGCCCGTCGCGCACTTCGGCGCCGATCAGAAGACCGGAGAGATAGCTTGCGAGCCCGCTACGGGGCATTTGGCCCAGCAACCCCAGGGTGCGCACGCTGAAGAGACGATGCAGCAGGCCGCCGGCATCGGCGGAAGCGCCGCGCAATACACCATCGGCGAACGCCGCGGGATCGTGGCTATCGCCCTGGATCAGCTGGCCGAGCGTTCCGCCGGTGCGCAGCAGGCCGAACACTTCGCCGGTCATGTAGGTGCGAAAATCGACGAGCTGCTTGCCCTGGACGATTGCCCATTTGGAATGCGTGCCGGGGAGGACGAAGACGGCGTCGTCCTTGCCCAGCATTTGGAGTGCACCGAGGATCTGTGTCTCCTCGCCGCGCATGACATCGGGCTGCTTCTCGTCGTCGCGTTTCACGCCCGGCACGATCCGAACGGCCGCGGGCAACGTCGAATCAACCGCGCACAGATGTCGGGCCAGATCATCGAGGCTGGCCGGCGCTGGCAGATAAGGCGCTTCTTTCCAGCCAAGCTTGCTTCCCACCATGCCCGACAACAGCACCGGGATCGATCCGGTGAGCCAATTGCCGCAGAGTTCCGCCAGCGCGGTGCCAAAGCGCCCGCCTTCGATAGCCAGCAAACCATGCGGACTGTTTCGCCGCTCGAGAACGGCACCCTGGCTATCCAAGGCCCAGGCACGAAAATTGGTCGTGCCCCAATCGGCGACAATGCAGGCAATGATCCCCACGCGATCTCCTGCCTCTGCGTTTCAAACCCAGGGGTGCGGCACGCCCCATTTACTCTGCTATACCGGCTTCACAAATGCGAGGGGCCCTCGTGCGCCGAAGCGACAAACGAGGGCCCGCAGCGAAGTATGTACTTCGCGTTCGGAATTCAATTCCGCATATAATCTTGGACTTTGACGTCAGTCGCCGATGCCAAGCCCGTCGGCAACTGGTGACTGGCCAGGTGGAGTGATCTGCATGGGCACCTCCACAGGTCGTTGCGGACTGGTGAAGTGTGCGACTGGCGTGCGAGGCCGTCAAGGCGAAACGCAATTTGCCACGAAGCACCGCCTCGGTCGCGGTCGCGCTGAGCCGCAACACGGCTAGAGAACGGAAGGGCGCCCGCAGGGCGCTCTTTCCATTGCCGAGGGGCAAGTTGACGAAAGCGGCGGCTAGCCGCGCCCGACAAACGGCATCTTCGTCGCCATGATGGTCAGGAACTGGACATTGGTATCCAGCGGCAGGTTGGCCATGAAGACGATGGCACGTCCGACGTGATCGACGTCGAACGTCGGCTCCGGCCGTATCTTGCCGTCCGCCTGGGGCATGCCGGTCTTCATTGTTTTCGTCATCGCGGTCGCCGTATTGCCGATATCGATCTGGCCGCAGGCGATGTCGTACTTACGCCCATCCAGTGAGGTCGACTTCGTGAGGCCGGTGATGGCGTGCTTGGTGGCGGTGTAGGGCGCGGAGTTCGGCCGCGGCGCATGGGCCGAAATTGAACCATTGTTGATGATGCGTCCGCCGCGGGGCTTCTGGTTTTTCATCATCTGGATGGCCTGTTGGGTGCAGAGGAATGGCCCAGTCAGGTTGATGTCGACCACCTGTTTCCATTGCTCGGGCGTCAGATCCTCGAGCAGGGCCGCAGCGCCGGAAATTCCAGCATTGTTGAACAGCACATCGAGGCGGCCGAAGGCTCTCTTCGTGCGGGCAAACAATGCCTTGACTGAGGCTGGCTTGATGACATCTGTCGGCACCACCAGCGCCTTTGCACCAAGGCCCTTTGCCTCCTCTGCCGTCGCCTCAAGCGGCTTGCGCTGCCGCCCGGCCAGTACGACCGCATAACCGTCGCCTGCCAGTGCCAGGCTTGCCTGCTTGCCAATCCCGCTGCCGGCGCCGGTAATTATGGCGACTTTAACTGGCGGATTCATTCCTCGCTCCCCGCACCAAGGATAGACTGGCGAGACCTTACGACAGCCGGGCGCCAGAACCTAGTGCGGGTGAGCAGTGACGACCGATATCAAAGCGATGCTCTTTGACGTCTTCGGCACCGTGGTTGACTGGCGCGAGGGTGTGGCACGAGAGGTTGCTGCATTCTTCGCGCGCCATGAAATTGCCGGCGACCCCTATGCCTTCGCCGACGAATGGCGCGGCCGTTATCAGGATTCGATGGAGCCGGTCCGCCGCGGCACGCGGCCGTTCACCCGCCTCGACGTGCTGCACCATGAAAACCTGCTGGCGACATTTGCGCACTGGAACATCTCGACCGCTTTCATCGACACCGTGGAAATCGATGACCTGAACCGCGCCTGGCACAGGCTCGATCCCTGGCCCGACAGCGTCGAAGGCCTGGCCCGGCTTCGCGAGCTCGGCCTCATCGCACCGCTATCGAATGGCAACATCCTTTTGCTGACGAACATGGCCAAGCGCGCGCGTCTGCCATGGGATTGCATTCTGGGCGCTGAAGCGGTGCAGGCCTACAAGCCGCATCCTGATTCATATCGAAAGACCGCCGACATCCTCGGCCTCGCACCGCGTCAATGCCTGATGGTCGCGGCCCATAATGGC
>CAZQLF010000450.1:0-464 GCA_964594035.1 uncultured Rhodospirillaceae bacterium
GCCAACGAGATTCTCGAAACCTCGCCCGAACTGTTCCAGGTGCGTGAAGCCGCCGACCACATCTTCAAAGAATCGAAGGGGATGCTGGACGCGACCACGACGCTGGCCAGCCACATCAACGCCGACGCCGGCTCCATCATCGCCTCGACCATCGGTGCCCTGGCGCTGATCTCCACCATCGTCTGCATCATCCTCGTGGCGCGTCTGCGTGCCAACCAGGACAGCATCCGTGCCCAGGCGGAAAAGCAGGCCGAAATGGTCCGCTCCGAACATGTGGATGCCGAAAACCAGCGTAACCAGGCCGCTATTTTGCGTCTGCTCGACGAACTGGGCGACCTCGCTGACGGTGACCTCACCGTGCAGGCGACAGTGACCGAGGACTTCACGGGCGCCATCGCCGACTCGATCAACTACTCTATTGACCAGCTGCGCGGCCTCGTCACCACGATTAACCAGACCGCCGT
>CAZQLF010000450.1:474-3124 GCA_964594035.1 uncultured Rhodospirillaceae bacterium
CCCGCTGCCCAGGAAACCCAGTCCACCGCCATGCATCTCGCCGAAGCTTCCGAGCATCAGGCGCAGGAAATCGCCGGCGCTTCCGCCGCTGTGAACGAAATGGCGGTCTCGATTGACCAGGTGTCGGCCAACGCTTCCGAATCCGCCGCGGTGGCCGAGCGCTCTGTGGCCATCGCCCACAAGGGCGCCGAGGTGGTGCAGAACACGATCTCGGGCATGGACACGATTCGCGAACAGATTCAGGAAACCTCGAAGCGAATCAAGCGTCTCGGTGAATCGTCACAGGAAATCGGTGACATCGTGTCGCTGATTAACGACATTGCCGACCAGACCAACATTCTCGCTCTCAACGCTGCCATCCAGGCATCCATGGCCGGTGAAGCCGGTCGCGGCTTCGCGGTGGTGGCCGACGAAGTGCAGCGCCTCGCAGAACGTTCCGCGGCCGCTACCAAGCAGATCGAACAGCTCGTTAAGACCATTCAAACGGACACCAACGAAGCCGTTATCTCGATGGAACACACCACGTCTGAAGTGGTGCGCGGTGCGCGCCTCGCCCAGGACGCCGGTGTGGCCCTGGAAGAAATTGAAACGGTGTCGAGAAACCTCGCCGACCTGATTCAGAACATCTCGAACGCTGCCCGCCAGCAGGCAGCATCGGCCGGCCATATCTCGAACACCATGAACGTGATTCAAGAGATCACCTCGCAGACCACCGCCGGCACAATCGCAACGGCGCGGTCGATCGGTAATCTCGCGGAAATGGCTAACGAGCTGCGTCACTCGGTGGCAGGCTTCAAGCTGCCCGAGCACGCGTAACGAGGCGTCTGCTCACCGCAGGCGACGAGCATGTTCAGGACAACAGGCGTGGGCACCACCGATCGTTGGGGCATGAAGGCGTTACCCTCCATCTCGGACGAGCAGTTCGAGTTGTGGCAGACGCTGATCGAAGCGCGCACCGGCATGACGGTAGGGCCGGCGCGCCGTTCCTTTCTGGAGACCAATCTCGCCATTCGCATGCGCGAGATCGGTCTTTCCGATTACGAAGCCTATTACGAACAACTCATGGCGGGTCCGGTCGCGGAGCGCGAGTGGGCCATCCTGGTTGATCGTCTCACCGTTCAGGAAACCTCCTTCTTTCGTCACCCGAGCTCTTTTGCCCTGGTGCGCTCCTACTTGGCCGAGCGCCTGTTGAGCGACCGCAGCATGAAGAGCCTGCATCTGTGGAGCGTGGGCTGCTCCACCGGGGAGGAGCCCTATTCGCTGGCCATGCAGGTGGACGCGCAGTTACAGGACATCAAGCGCAATGATGTCTACTTTGGCGTGACGGCGACGGATATCAGCCTGCCGACCCTGGCCCGCGCGCGCACCGGGCGTTATGGCGAGCGCCGCCTGCACAATGTGCCGGAAGGCTGGCGCCAGCGGTATTTCCAGGCGGCCCCGGGCTCGACCCGCGAGCTGCAGGTGGCGGATGCCCTGAAAAAACATGTGGCCTTTGTCCAGCTCAACATCATGGAGCTGGATCGGGCGCCTTTGTCGGATATGGATGTGATTTTTTGCCAGAATGTGCTGATTTACTTCCGCCGCTTCCGCAAGCGCGACATTCTGGCCAATCTGGCTTCCCGGCTGGCACCGGGCGGCCTTCTGGTATTAGGGGTAGGTGAGGCGGTTGACTGGACGCATCCGGCGCTCACCCGAGTAGAGTACCCGGATACGCTGGCGTTCCGCCGCAAGGCATGAGACCGGCATCCGGGAACCGTAGACCAAGTGGCAGCACTTAAATAAGAAGACCCCACCGGGGATGATGATGGGCGAGAATCACAGTTTTTTGGCGCTTGACTGGGTCAAGGGCGAAATTGAAGAAACCCTGAAGCAGGCGCGACAGGCACTGGAGTCTCATGTCGAGAATCCGGAAGATGCCACGCGCATGCGTTTCTGCCTGGCCTATCTGCATCAGGTCTATGGCACCCTGCACATGGTCGAGTTCTACGGCGCCGCCCTGCTCGCCGAAGAAATGGAAAAGCTGTGCCTGGCCCTGATCAACGGTAAGGTGGGACGCATCGACGACGGCCAGGAAGTGCTGATGCGCGCCATCCTGCAACTGCCGCCGTATCTGGAACGCGTCAAGGCCAGCCGCCGCGATCTGCCCGTGGTGCTGCTGCCCCTGCTGAACGACCTGCGCGCCGTGCGTGGCGAACCGCTGATGTCGGAAACCGCGCTGTTCACGCCGGACCTCGCCGCCGGTGAACGTGCCCCCATCCAGCTCAGTGCCCAGGCCGCCGACCCGGCGCTGATCAAGAAAATCCGCCAGATGTACCAGGTGGCCCTGCTGGGCCTGATCCGCCAGGACAAGGTCGAACAGAACCTGGCCTATATGGATCAGGTCTTTGCGCGTCTGGAAAAAATTGCCGGTCCCTCGCCCATGCGCGAGCTGTGGCTGGTCTCGGGCGCCACGGTTGAAGGCCTGGTGCACAAGAGCATCGACGCTGGCACCTCGATCAAGATGCTCATGGGCCATGTCGACCGCCAGCTGCGCAAGCTTGGTGACGACGCCGACCAGCGTCCGCCCACGGAGCTGATGAAGAATCTGCTGTACTACATCGCCAAGAGCAGCGGCCAGACGCCGAAGCTGCGGGCGTTGAAGGACCTCTAC
>CAZQLF010000451.1:0-3112 GCA_964594035.1 uncultured Rhodospirillaceae bacterium
GGGTCTGCCCCACAGCTTTTCAAGCGCTTCGACAGAGCGGCCGTGGCCCTGGCTCGCGATGGGGGAGGCATGGCCTTGGCGGCCGGCACGTCCGGGGCGGCCGATGCGGTGGATGTAGTCCTCGGCATGGATCGGCACGTCGAAATTGAAGACGTGGCTCAACCCTTCGATATCGAGGCCGCGGGCCGCGACATCGCTTGCCACGAGGATTGGTATGGCGCCGTCGCGGAATTTCTCCAGCGTCTCGGTGCGGACTGGCTGCGGCAGGTCGCCATGGAGTGGGGCGGCGGCAAAGCCGTGTTTGGTCAGCGAGCGGAACAGGATGTCCACGTCGCGCTTGCGATTGCAGAAGATGACGGCGTTGCGGACGTTTTCAGCGCGCAGCAGGTGGCGCAGCGCCTCGCGCTTGTCCATCTGGTCGACCACGGCCATGGCCTGGACCACGAGGGCCGCGGGCGAGGCGGGCGGGCTGACCGTCACTTCCTTGGGATTCATCAGGAACGCATCGGCGAGACGGCGGATCTCCGGCGGCATGGTGGCCGAGAAGAACAGCGTCTGGCGGATTTTCGGCAGCAGGCCCACGATGCGCTCCACATCCGGGATGAAGCCCATGTCGAGCATGCGGTCGGCCTCGTCGATGACGAGGGTCTTCACGTCGCTCAGGAGGATCTTGCCGCGCTCGAAGAGGTCGAGCAGGCGGCCCGGGGTTGCGATCAGCACGTCGACGCCGCGATCGAGCTTTTTCAGCTGGTCGACGAAGGATTCGCCGCCGATCAGAAGCGCCATGGTGAGCTTGTTGTACTTGCCGTAGAGCTCGAAGTTCTCGGCCACCTGGGACGCAAGCTCCCGGGTTGGTTCCAGGATCAGCGAGCGCGGCATGCGCGCGCGCGCCCGGCCGCTGGCCATGATGTCGATCATGGGAAGAGTGAAGGAGGCGGTCTTGCCGGTGCCGGTCTGGGCGCAGCCGAGAACGTCGCGCCCCATCAGCACATAGGGAATGGCCTGCGCCTGGATCGGGGTGGGGTCGACATAGCCAACGTCGCCAACGGCACGAAGCACTTCGGGGCTTAGCCCCAGGTCACTAAAAGTCATGCGCTCGATATTGTTCCGGACAGTTATTTTTTAAGGGGATGATTTGCCGCATGGGCGGAAAATTGCGGCGGATCATAGGAGTAGATTGGATTTTGTCAATGTTTGACTGAATATCGGGGCCGATGAAAGCCAGCGAATCGGCGGGATTGACGGCAGTTCGGGAGCGGGCGATCCGGCCGTGGTAAAGCCGGCAAATCCGGCGCTGTCGCGCCTGGCGCGCCGGCAGCCGCTGCTGCTTTTGCCGGGGGCGCTCTGCGATGCGGCGCTGTTCCGCCACCAGCTCGCCGGCCTCTCCGACATTGCCGATGTGCGGGTGGGCGATTTGACCCGCGACGATTCGATTCCCGCCATGGCCGAACGCGTGCTGGCCAATGCTCCGGCGCGATTTTCGCTCGCCGGTCTTTCGCTGGGCGGCTACGTGGCGCTGGAGATCATGCGCCGGGTGCCGGATCGCGTTGCGCGCCTGGCGCTGCTGGGCACGACGGCCGACCCCGAGCAGGGCACGAGCGAGGCGGCTGCCGGCAACCAGCCGCGTGGGGCGGGTAAGTTGGGGGGCGCCATAGGGAGCGTGGGGCCGATGACCTCGCTGCTGGTGCATCCCATGCGGCTCGGCGATCGCCGGCTGACGGTGATCCTGAACGCCATGGCCGAGCGCGTCGGCCGCAAGGCGTTCCTGCGCCAGCAGGCTGCGAGCCTGCATCGGCCGGACAGCCGCGGCGATCTCGCGGGGATCGGTTGTCCGGTGCTGCTGCTGTCGGGCCGGCAGGATCCGCTGGCGCCGCCGGCGGCCATGGAAGCGATGGCGAAGAAGATCGACGGATCGCGCCTGATCCTCATCGAGGAATGCGGCCATCTCTCGCCGCTGGAGCGGCCCGATGCGGTGACGAAGGCCTTGCGCGAGTGGCTGGGTGTCTGAAGCTGGGATGATGCTCTCCGAAGCCTTTGCCATTGGCTCCGCCCTCTGCATCGCGCTGAGTTCCATGATTCTCAGCGAATTGAAGGGCCGCGTGCCGCTCTTTCAGCTGACACGCTGGCAGTTGCTGGCTGCCTTCGCGATGACCGGGCTTGTTTCGCTTGCCGTCGGGGGATGGCGCACGGTCGGTCAGCCGGCGTTCTGGCTGCTCTCGGCGTCCGGCATTGTCGGCATCGCGATCGCCGGCACGACGTATTTCGCCACCATCTATATTGTCGGCCCGCGCATCACTGCGCTGCTGTTTGCGCTGACCGCACCCTTCGCTCTCGCTCTTGGTTATCTCGTCCTGGGCGAGATGATCGGCGGCTGGCAGGGGCTCGGGGTTGCGCTCGTCCTGGGCGGGGTGGTGCTGGCAATCGGCAAGCCCGGGCGAATTTCGCGTGGCGACGATAGCGGTGGGGCGGCACTGACCAGTCGGCTGTGGCTTGGTATCGGGCTTGGCATCTTTACCGCCTTCGGCCAGGCGGTCGGTACATTGCTGGCACGGCCGGCGATGGCGGCGGGCGTGGAG
This sequence comes from uncultured Rhodospirillaceae bacterium, assembly GCA_964594035.1. Classification (GTDB taxonomy): domain Bacteria; phylum Pseudomonadota; class Alphaproteobacteria; order Dongiales; family Dongiaceae; genus DASXQK01. Next base: position 2,577 of record CAZQLF010000451.1, read on the forward strand.
CCGTTCACCGCCATGGCGCTGCGCGCAGGCGTGGCCGCGATCGTTTTCATCGCGCTGTCGGCAACCCCGCTGATCCGGGAAACGCGGGCGCCTCTCCGGTTCAGCGCCCTGGCGCTGGCGCTTCTTGCCGCCTTCCTTGGGACGGGGCTGGGCATGGCGCTGATGATGGCCGCACTGCATGGCGGCGATGTCGGCATTGTCTCCACGCTGACCTCGACGGCGCCGGTGCTGATCCTGCCGATGGTGTGGATCAGGAGCCGCCGGAGGCCCGCCAGCGCGGCCTGGCTTGGTGCACTGCTGGCAATTGGCGGAACCGCGCTGATCAGTCTTTAGGAAGAAGACGTGGATGCCCGGGCTCGGGCCAAGTGGCCCGCCCCGGGCATGACGTCCTGCGGTACCGCTGACGTTCTAACAACTCCACTGGTGGCAGTTGTCGTTGTTGTTGCGGCACAGCTCGTTGTTCTGCGGCGGGAACAGCCTCATCGTCACGGCGTGGCTGGAATCGATAAAGGGGGGGTCTTTCGGGCCGCGTAAAA
>CAZQLF010000452.1:0-3102 GCA_964594035.1 uncultured Rhodospirillaceae bacterium
GCCATTGCTACGACGCGCTGGTCGGCCTCGCGGGCTGCGACAAGTCGCTGCCGGGCGTGATGATGGCGATGCTCCGCCTCAATGTGCCCGCTGTCTTCATGTATGGCGGCTCGATCCTGCCGGGGCGCTTTCGCGGCAAGGACGTGACGGTGCAGGACGTGTTCGAAGCCGTCGGTGCCCATTCCGCCGGCAGGATGAACGATGCCGATCTGCACGAGCTGGAATGCGTGGCCTGCCCCTCGGCCGGCTCCTGCGGCGGGCAGTTCACCGCCAACACCATGGCCTGCGTATCGGAGGCCCTCGGCCTGGCGCTACCGGGCTCTTCGGGCGCGCCGGCACCCTATGAAAGCCGCGATGCCTTTGCCGAGGCGTCGGGCCATGCGGTGATGGAGCTGATCCGCAAGAAAATCCGGCCGCGCGACATCGTGACCCGCAAGTCGCTGGAGAATGCGGCAATGGTCGTGGCCGCGTCCGGCGGTTCCACCAATGCCGGCCTGCATCTGCCGGCCATTGCCCATGAGGCCGGCATCGAATTCAACCTGGACGATGTCTGCGACATCTTCCGCAAGACGCCGTACATCGCCGATCTCAAGCCCGGCGGGCGCTATGTCGCCAAGGACCTCTATGAGGTGGGCGGCGTGCCCATCATCCTGAAGGCTCTGCTGGACGGCGGCTATCTCCACGGCGACTGCATCACCGTCACCGGCAAAACCATCGCCGAGAATCTGAAGAAGGTGAAGCTGCCCGCAAACCAGGACGTGGTCCGCCCAACCTCGAAACCGCTTTCGACCACCGGCGGCGTGGTGGGTCTTAAAGGTAACCTTGCTCCGCAAGGTGCGATCGTGAAGATCGCCGGCATGAAAAATTTGAAATTCACCGGCCCGGCCCATTGCTTCGATTGCGAGGAAGATGCGTTCAAGGCCGTGCGCGAGAGCAAATACAAGGCGGGCGAGGTGCTGGTGATCCGCTATGAGGGACCGCGCGGCGGCCCCGGCATGCGCGAGATGCTGGCGACGACCTCAGCGATCTATGGCCAGGGCATGGGCGACAAGGTGGCACTCATCACCGATGGGCGCTTCTCCGGCGCCACGCGCGGCTTCTGCGTCGGCCATGTCGGGCCGGAAGCCGCCGTCGGCGGGCCCATCGGCCTGATCAAGAATGGCGACATGATCACCATCGATGCCGAGAAGGGCGTCATCAGCGTCGATATCAGTGCCAAGGACATGGCAGCGCGGCGCAAGGCCTGGAAGCCGCGCAAGCATGAGTATCAATCGGGCTCGATCTGGCGCTACGCCCAGACCGTGGGCGATGCCGAGATGGGCGCTGTCACGCATCCGGGCGGCAAGGCGGAAACCCATGTCTATGCCGATATCTAGTTCCATGCGGACATCCGAGATCACACTTCTGCCGCGGCTACGCCGTGCGGTGGCGACCTTCGCGCTGTTCGTGTTCGTGATGCCGCTGCTGGCAAGCTGCGGCATCAACTCGATCCCCACCTATGAGCAACAGGCGAAGGCAGCCTGGGCCGAAGTACAGAACCAGTATCAGCGGCGCAGTGACTTGATCCCCAATCTGGTCGCAACGGTCAAAGGCGCGGCGAATTTCGAGAGCAAGACTCTGGAAGCCGTGGTCGAGGCCCGCCCCAAAATTTGCCAGACCCAACTACCCCCGGACATCCTGACCAACCCGGAGGCCATGAAGGTTTTCGAGCAAAACCAGGCGGCGCTGACATCGGCACTGTCGCGGCTGCTGGTCGTCTCCGAGCAATATCCGGAGCTGAAGGCGAATGCAAACTACCAGACCTTGCAGGCCCAGCTCGAAGGTACGGAAAACCGCATCGCCGTGGCCCGGCGCGACTACATCGGCGCGATCCAGCAGTACAACACGGAGATCACGACCTTCCCGGGGCGTTTCTGGGCCTGGTTGCTTTACTCGAACGCCAAGGAAATGGCGCAGTTCACCATCGATGAAAAGGCGGCGACGGTTCCTGCCGTCAACTTCAACTAGACCATCCGGTCGCGTGGTCGATAATGCCAAAGTGCTCGACGAGTGGACGCGGGGCCAGATCGACAACGAGCTGGCCGGCTTTGAAACCTCGTCGGGCATCCAGCTCGTCGTCGTCACCTTGCCCGATCTCCAGGGCTATCCCATCGAGGATTGGGGCATTGCGCTCGGCCGCGGCTGGGGCATTGGCCAGAAGGGCAAGAACAACGGCCTGCTGCTGATCGTGGCGCCGAAGGAGCACGACGTACGGATCGAGGTCGGCTACGGCCTCGAAGGCGAAATGCCCGATGCCAGCGCCAACGCCATCATCCAGGGCATCATCATCCCGCGCTTCCGCAGCGGCGACATGCCGGGCGGCATCAAGGCCGGGGTCGAGGCGATCATCGTTGGGCTCGGTGGCAAGCTGCCCAATGGGGCCAGTGCGCCGCAACCGCTCACCTCGTCGGGTAGCAATGTCGGTGCCGGAGCCGCGTTGAGTGCTTTCCTCCCGATGGCGTTCTTCATCATTTTTGCCATCATGCTCAACCGGCGCCGGCGCCGGGTCGGCCCCTGGGGCAGCGTCTATCCCTATATGGGCGGCTATTACGGAGGGCGCGGTTTCTCCGGTGGCGGCGGTTTCTCGGGCGGCGGAGGTTTCTCCGGCGGGGGCGGGTCGTTCGGCGGCGGAGGCGCTTCGGGACATTGGTAGCGCCGGCCAAACTGATCGCCGATAGCGACCGGCAGGGCATTGAAGCAGCCATCCGTTCGGCCGAGCAGGGAACGAGCGCGGAGTTCATTGCTGCCGTCGCCCGGCGCGTCGAACGCTATCACGGGGTGAGCCTGACGGCGGGACTCGTGGCGGCACTCGCCGCCGGTCTTGCCCTTGTGCTCTGGGACCCGTGGCTATCACTGCTCTTCGCAATTGGCGTTCAATGCATGGCCTTTGTCCTGGTTTATGGCCTCTTCGAGCTGACGCCGCTCGCGGTCCTGCTCGCGCCCCGCAAGGCCAGGGCGGCAAAAGTGCGCCGCTTTGCCCATCTATTGTTCTTCGATGCGAGCCTCAGTGCCTTGCCAAAGCGCAACGGCGTGCTGTTGTTCATCGCGCTGGCCGAACGGCAG
>CAZQLF010000453.1:0-3090 GCA_964594035.1 uncultured Rhodospirillaceae bacterium
GACGTAGTTGCGGGTGCGGCGCTCGGTGTGCTTTGCATGATCGGGTGGATGCGGCTGCCGTTGGGCGTTTACGCGGATCGCGTGCTTGCATGGGGCGACCGCCATCGGGCGGCATTCTACTGGATTGCCTTCATGGTTGTTTTCCAGGTTTCCACCCTGTTCGACGACATCCGTGACGTGGTCACCAACTTCTCTCACCACCTGCCCTGACCCGACTTGCGTCGGACGAAGCTGCGGCGTCTCCGGCGCCAGGCAGATGCTGGTATAGCGGGGACAGCAAGGAGGCAGGGCCGATGAGACACCTCATGGCGATCGCGGCGGTGATCTTCATCGCGTTCACGGCGCAGGCAGCGCGCGCGCAGGGGAATTTGAATGGCCCGGGGTATTGGCACTGCCAGTCGTATATGGGGAACACCGGCACGATTTATTTCAGCGCGGTGTTCGATGGCACAGCGGACCAGCCGGTGCAGGCCGCTTTCGACCAGATGCTGGGCGACAAATACGGTTTCATGGGCGGCGGGTCCTGCGGCATCGCCTGGAAGACGGGCACAACGTTCGAGAAGATGCAGTCTGACGCAAAGAGCGGTTCCGCCCAGCTCAGCGCGGCCGGCAAAAAGGTGATCGAGACCGGCTGGGCATTCTCGCCCGGCGCTCCCATTCGCTTCTGGTGCAACGGCATCGTGCGCGTCACCAGCCAGGGGGCAGCCAAAAACTATTCCTTCGCAACCGATGTCTTTGGTGTTCCGGGGTCGCAGGCGAGTACGCTCACCCGCAAGTGGAACGACTACCTGAAGAGCCAGCGTTCGGGCGGGTTCGTGAACCTTGCCAATTGCATGGCGGCGCAGGCGGATGCCGGCAAGACGCAGGCACAGATCAGTGGCTGGATGGCGCAATATGCCAGCCAGACCGAGGCCGTTCACAGCGACTGGAAAGGACAATAGAAAAACCGGCAGGTGAAGCGTTATCCACTCACCCCTCAGCGGAAATTGGGCCCACAAGGCGTTAACCAAGACCCGCTGTAATAACGGCCGACACTATCCAGGGGGTGATCATGTTGACTGGCTGGGTTCTCATCGCTGTATTCTTCAACATCGGCAACCCAAAAATGCTCTCGCAGCCCGGTCTGCTGCCGATGGCAGCGGCAACATCCGCGGTCTTCGCAGACAAGAAATCATGCGAAAGCGCCAAGCAGGTGCTGGTGGATTACTTTCATTGGCAGGTTTACGTGACATGCCAACCGCAGACGGCGAAATGACTGGGATGCCGCACGAGGTGCCGGCAGTGCGTCAGAACGCGCTCTTCACCACGCCGCCATCCACCCGCAGTGCTGCGCCTGTCGTGGCTGAGGCCAGCGGGCTTGCGACATAGGCCACCATCGCGGCCACTTCTTCCACCGTGGCCATGCGCCTGATGAGAGAGGTTGGCCGGGCCTTGCCGATGAATTCCTTCTCCATCGCCTCGACCGTGGTGCCCCTGACTTTCGCCATGGCCTCCATATAGCCAGCCACGCCTCGTGAACGGGTCGGCCCCGGCAGCACGGCATTCACCGTGATCCCGGTTCCGGCCACGCTCTCCGCCAGGCCGCGGGAAACGGCGAGCATCGCTGTCTTGGTCATGCCGTAATGCACCATCTCGGCGGGAATCTGCACGCCGCTCTCACTGGAAATGAAGATGATGCGACCCCAATTGGCTTTCAGCATGGCCGGCAGATAAAGCCGCGCCAGGCGCGCGCCGCTCAGCACATTGACGTTGAAGAAGCGCTGCCAGTCGGCATCGGAAATCTGCAGGAAGGGCTTGACCTCATAGGTGCCGAGATTGTTCACCAGGATTTCGACCCCGGGATGACTGCGCGCCAGATCTTCCGCCGCCACGGCCTGGCTCAGGTCGCCGGCAAAGCCGATCACCTCACCGCCGGCGCCGGCTTGCATGCCCGCCACCGCCTTGTCGACGGCGGGTTGCGTGCGGCCGTTGACGATGACGCGCGCACCTTCGCGGGCAAGGAGGGTTGCTATTGCAAGCCCGATGCCGGCGGTGCTGCCGCTCACCAGGGCGAGCTTGCCTTTCAATTTGAGATCCATGCGGCCCTCCGGCTTTGCTGGCAGGGCTGGGCGCCCATCGCTACTCTCCGCGCGCCTACTATAGCGGGTCGCATCCGGCGATGAATGAAAAGCGCATCCACCAGATTTTCGAGATCAGCGTTCTGCTGAAGGGCGCTCATGCGCTGATCGAATGCATCGGCGGGGTGGCGCTGGCGGTGGTCAGCACCGACACCATCCGCGGGCTGGTCAATTCCGCAACCCAGGATGAGCTGATCGAGGATCCGAAGGATTTCCTGGCCAGCCACTTACTGGCTTTTGCGCACGACTTCACGGTCAGCACCCAGAACTTCTATGCCTTTTATCTGCTGAGTCACGGCGTGGTGAAACTGGCGCTCGTCATCGGCCTGCTGCGCAACAAGCTCTGGGCCTATCCCGCCTCACTGGTCGCCCTCGGCCTTTTCATCCTCTATCAGCTCTACCGCTACAGCTACACCCACGGAATCGGCCTGATCGTGCTGACCGTCTTCGACGTCTTCGTCATGTGGCTGATCTGGCATGAGTACCGGCTGGCACGCCGCCACCTGCCGCTGGAATAGCCGACAAACGAAAAGCCCGGCCGCGATATTTCGCGACCGGGCTTTCTTGACGATGTCAGGTCAGGCGTAGAAGACGCCGTATTCCACGCTCAGGATCTGGCCGTCATAGACGTTGATCAGAAGCGCGTCAGGACCATAGCGGACCCAGACATAGCCGTAGGGCGGATTGTCGAGACCGAAGCTGTAGTAGTCGGTCAGCCAGTAGTTCTGGGTCCAGAAGACGGTGGGGAAAACCTCGCCATAGACCCAGCGCCGGTAGTACCAGCCATTTGGCGGATAATACGGGCGGTCATAGTGGTAACGTACCTGCGCCGTCCGGTTCCAGTAGTAGGCGCGGAAGTCGACGCCGCGATTGCGACTCTCCCACTCCGGCGGACGGTGGCCCTGGCGGTAGTTGTGCCAGTCGTAGCGCTGCGCCACGAAGTTCCGGTGGTTGTTGCTGCCCCACTGGTTCT
>CAZQLF010000454.1:0-3088 GCA_964594035.1 uncultured Rhodospirillaceae bacterium
AGCGAAACATTGGCACCGGCTGGTTCGTGCTGAACCAAACCGGAACGCAAGGGCCTCTCTCGAAGAATGGCCTTGTAACCACCGTGGCGCTGCGGCTCGCCGGCAAGGCTACATATGCCATCGAAGGCAGCATCTTCATCGCGGGCGCGGGCGTGCAGTGGATCCGCGACGGGCTTGGCCTTGTCCACAATGCCGGCGAAACGGAAGCAATGGCAGCGGTCCTGCCGGGCAATGCCGGCGTCTATCTGGTGCCCGCCTTCACCGGGCTCGGCGCACCCTATTGGGACCCGGCCGCCCGCGGCGCCATCTTCGGCCTCACCCGCGATGTCGGCCGGCCGCAAATCGCCCGCGCCATGCTGGAAGCCGTCTGCTACCAGACCCGCGACCTGATGGAGGCGATGGCCGCCGACGGCACGCCGAAACCCACATCGCTCAGGGTCGATGGCGGCATGACACGCAACAACTGGCTGATGCAGTTCCTCGCCGACATGCTGGACATTCCAGTCGAGCGGCCGGTGGTGACAGAGACCACGGCGCTGGGTGCCGCCTATCTCGCCGGGCTCAAGGTCGGGCTCTTCTCATCGACCGACGATATCGCCCGTCACTGGCGGCGCGATCAATTGTTCGAGCCACGGATGAAGCCGGCCGACCGCGAGCAACTCTATGCCGGCTGGAAGGACGCGGTGCGGCGGGTGCGGAGCTAAAACGCCTCCGCTGGCATCTCCATCAAAGTTGCCTTGCCGGCGCTGACCGTCTGGAACAGCGTCGTTTGCTGCGGCAGAAGCCGCGCCATGAAGAAGCGCGCGGTCATCAGCTTCGCCTTGTAGAACCCGATTGGATCATCGTTCTGTTTGATGAGCGCAATGCGAGCCATGCGCGCCCACATATAGGCGAGCGCCGTCAGCGCAAAGAAATTCAGATAGTCGGGGGCGGCGGCCGCGGCTTCCTCCGGATCCTTGAGGCCAATCTGCGCGATCTGTCCCGTCACCTGCTGGAGCCGGGCGAAGACCTTGGCGAGCGGCAGAACGAATTCCGCCATCGCCGGCTCATGGCCCGCCTCCTCGATGAAGGCGGAGACAGGATGAAAGAAGCGGCGCAGCAGGCGGCCTGTGCCCTGTCCCAGCTTGCGGCCGATGAGATCGAGGGCCTGGATGCCGTTGGTGCCTTCATAGAGCTGGGTGATGCGGGCATCGCGGATGAACTGCTCCATCCCGTTGTCGCGGATATAACCATGGCCGCCCCAGATCTGGACGGCGAGATTGGCACAGTCGAAACCCGTATCGGTGAAATGCGCCTTCACGATGGGCGTCAGCAGGGCCAGCAGATCTTCTGCCTCCTCGCGCTTGCCCGCATCGGGATGCCTGGCCGCTTCATCCGCCGCACGGCCCACCCAGCCGGCCAGCGCCCGGCAGCCCTCCACCCGCGCGCGGATCGTCAATAGCATGCGACGGATATCGGGATGGACGATCAGGGGATCGGCGGGCTGGTCGGGGAATTTGGTGCCGGCGACGCTGCGGCCTTGCAGCCTTGTGCGCGCATACTCGCGTGCGCCTTGATAGGCAGCCTCGGCAAGACCAAGCCCCTGAATACCCACCGCAAGGCGCGCGGCATTCATCATGGTGAACATGGCGGACATGCCCTTGTTGGGCTTGCCCACCAGAAAGCCCGCCGCGGCGTCGAAATTGATGGCGCAGGCCGGAACCCCATGCACGCCCATCTTTTCTTCGACCCGGCCGCAGGAAACGCCATTGCGCTTGCCGCCATCGAGAAACTTGGGGACGAGGAACAGCGTGATGCCGCGCGTGCCGCTGGGTGCATCGGGCAAGCGCGCCAGCACGAGATGGAGAATGTTCTCCGTCAGATCGTGCTCGCCGGCGGTGATGAAGATCTTGCCGCCGGTGATGCGATAACTACCATTGCCGGCAGGCTCGGCCCGCGTGCGCACCAGGCCGAGATCGGTGCCGCATTGCGGCTCCGTCAGGCACATGGTGCCGGCCCAGCTGCCATCCACCAGTTTCGGCAGATAGCGCCGTTTGAGTTCATCGCTGCCATGCAAGCGCAAGGCGTTATAGGCGCCCTGGCTCAGCCCCGGATACATGCCGAAGGAAAGATTGGTCGAGCAGATCATCTCCTCGACCATGATGTTGACGAGCTGCGGCAGCCCCTGGCCGCCGAACTCCTTCTCGCTGGCGAGCGACACCCAGCCGCCTTCCACAAAGGCCTTGTAAGCGTCCTTGAAACCCTTGGGCGTGCGCACCACACCGTTCTCGAGATGGCAACCCTCCTCATCGCCGATGCGGTTGAGGGGCTGCAGTTTTTCCGCCGTGAAGGTGCCGGCCGCCTCCAGCACCTCGGCGATCAGATCGGGGGTTGCCTCCTCATAGCCCGGCAGCTTGGCGAGATCGCCGGCACCATGCAGCTCATCCAGCACGAAGCGCATATCGGCAAGCGGCGCCTGATAGGGAGTCATCAGATCAATTCCTGAGGGGCTTGCCGTGGTCGAGGGTGTATTCCATGCGCGCCAAGGTCGAAGGCTGGCGCAGGAGGCGCGTGATCGTCTTGCGCTCGAGCTGGGTGATCTTGTCCTCGGACGTGACGACGGTCACGTCGGCGTCGGCCCCGCCGGTGAGCACATCGGCGAGGCCCTCGGCGACGACACGATCATAGGCCGTTGCCTTGCCCTGCGCCACGAAGACATCGACGGCCAGCATCAGGGCTGCCTTGCCCGAAGGCCCCGGCAGATGGAATTCACTCGCCACCGGCGGCTTGTAGTCTTTCGCCAGCGCGAGCGCCTTCGCCTTCGCCGCCGCGAGCAGCCGCTCCAGATTCATGACGATCTCGTCGCTCTCGCGGAAATAGCCGAGGTCGCGGCACTCCGCCGCCGAGCGTCCGACCTTGGCGGTCGAGATGGTCTCGAAGGCGTGGGCGACGGGCGGCATCGGCCCACGGCCCGTGCCATGCGAGCCCCGCGCCAGCATCTCCTTGCAACCGCCCCAGCCCGGCACGAGGCCAACACCGACTTCGACGAGGCCGGCATAGGTCTCCGCATGGGCGACGATCGTCGCGGAATGCAACAGAATCTCACAGC
>CAZQLF010000455.1:0-3080 GCA_964594035.1 uncultured Rhodospirillaceae bacterium
ATATTCTCCGTACGATCCTCGGGCGAAAAGCCGAGATTGGCGTTCAGCCCGCTGCGCACGTTGTCGCCGTCCAGCACATAGACGCCGTAGCCCTTCTGGAACAGGCGGCTCTCGACCTGCATGGCAATGGTGGATTTGCCCGCCCCCGACAACCCGGTGAACCAAAGCACACCGCCCTTGTGCCCGTTGCGGCGAACGCGTGCTGCCCCCGTCACGCCGTGGTCGACGCGCTTCAGATTGGTCGAGCGCACGGTCACGCTCTCGCGCTGATCGGGATAGCCCTTCATGTCGATCAGGCCGCCGCCGACGATGTTCTGTCCGTCGGTCAGCACGAAGCGGCCGGTGCGCGCAATGCTCGTCGCCTCGTCCAACGCGAGCATGGCGCGGCTGCGCAGCACGACGTCGGCCACGCCGTGGCGCGGCACTTCTGCCGACTCCCGCGCGCTCAGATCTTCTGTATCGAAGACCTTCTCCACACGCTGGGCCGTCACCGGCACCTCGCGCGTTGCAATCTTCAGGCGATACTCCGCACCTTCGCGCAGCGGCTCATGCGCCAGCCAGATCAGCCGGCCGCGAAAGACGCTGGTGAGGACGGGCGGATTGTCGACCAGGCTGGCGATTTCGCCGCGCTCGATGAAAATCTGTTCGCTGAGGGTAAGCCCGACGGATTCGCCCGACTGGGCTTGCAGTACCGGCGCCGGCACGCTCCATCCCTCGATGGAGCTGACCAGGGCAGTCTTGCCGCTGGGTGAGAACAGCAGCCTGTCGCCGACGGCAAGCCGACCGCTCTCGATGCGTCCGGCGATGATTCGCCGGTCGTCGAATTTATAGATGTCCTGCACCGGCAGTCGCAGCGGCAGTTCGATGGGCCGCGGCGCCGGGCGGAAACTGTCGAGGGCCTCAACCAAGGTCGGCCCCTCGTACCAGGGCATCGAGGCGGCGCGATGCACCAGGTTCTCGCCCTCGCGTGCGGAAACGGGAATGACGAAATCCGCCCTGGCGCGGAAGCCCGCGAGATATCCTGCATAGACGCGGCGGATTTCCTCGAATTTGGCGGCCGCGTAATTCACCAGGTCCATCTTGTTGACGATGACGGCGACCTGGCGGATGCCGAGCAGGTTCAACAGGAACCCATGCAGGCGCGACTGCTGCTGGATGCCGTGGCTGGCATCGATCATCAGCAAGGCTGCTTCCGCATTGGCCGCGCCGGTGATCATGTTCTTGATGAACTCGCGATGCCCGGGTGCATCGATGATGACGTAGTCGCGCACCTTGGTGCGAAACCAGATCTGCGCGGTGTCGATGGTGATGCCCTGGTCGCGCTCCGACTGGAAGGCATCCATCAGGAAGGCCCATTCGAAGGGCATGCCGCGGCGCTCGCACATGGCCTTGATGGCCTCGAGCTTGCCGTCGGGCAGCGAGCCCGTGTCGTGGAACAAGCGGCCGACCAGGGTCGACTTGCCGTGATCGACATGGCCGACAATGACGACGCGCAGCGGTTCGCTGACGGTTGCGACCTCGGAACGCGGCGCCATCACATATACCCCGCGGCCCGCAGCCGTTCGAACGCGTCTTCGGTCTCGCGGTCCATGGCGCGGCCGGCGCGCTCCGGCGCCGTCGTCGCCTCAAGCTCAGCGATGATCTCGTCCAGGGTGGCGGCGTTGCTCGCCATCGGGAAGGTGATGTCGGAATCGCCCAGCGAGCGATAGCGCTTGCCGCCCTTGGCAAAGTAAAGGTCGACCAGGGGAATGTTCTCACGCTTGACGTAGCGCCAGATATCGCGCTCGGTCCAATGCAGCAGCGGATGGATACGCAGATGCGTTCCGGCTGGCAGGTCGGTGTTGAAGTAATCCCAGAACTCCGGCGGCTGGTCGCGGAAGTCCCACTGGCCGCTGTCGCCGCGCGGGCTGAAGACGCGCTCCTTGGCGCGCACGCTCTCCTCGTCGCGGCGGATGCCGGCGATGATGCCGTGGAAGCCGTGCTTCTCGATAGCGGCCTTCAGGCCCAGTGTCTTTCGCGCGGCGGAGCGGGCGGCCGGCGGCAAGGTGGGATCGGTTGCCTCCACCGGCGGGCACTGCTCCAGGATCAAATTCAGATTCCATTCCCGCGAATAGCGGTCGCGAAAGGCATACATCTCCGGGAACTTCCTGCCCGTATCGATATGCATCACCGGGAAGGGCACGACGCCGAAGAAGGCCTTGCGGGCCAGCCAGACCATGACATTGCTGTCCTTGCCCAGCGACCACAGCATGGCGATGCGGTCGATGCGGTTGAAGGCTTCGCGCAGGATGTAGACGCTTTGGGCTTCGAGCTGGTCGAGATGGGTCATGATCCGGGAGGGCTACTTCGCGGGTGCGGCAAAAAACGTGCCGCGGGGGCCGTTTACAGCCTTGCTAGGCCAAAATCAATGGCTTAGGGCAAAAAGCCCAGAAGAGCTGCTAGCGCCTAGGCGCGCTTTGGCTGCCACTCGAAGACAGCGATCAGGCAGCCCGTGTCGGTCCAGGAGTTGTGCCGGGTGCCCGGCTGAAAACTGATGAAATCGCCCTTGCGAAAGACGTGGCCGTCGCTGTCCGTCAATTCGCCCTCGAGGATGATGAACTCTTCGAAGCCCGGATGTTCATGGGGGATGGTGCGTGCACCCGCCTGCATGCGCATCAGGTAGCTGCCCTCGGCTTTCTTGCGGTCAAAGCTGATGGGAAGCCAGCCGATATCCGGCTGCAACGGTCCTTCCAGATCGTACGGCAAGAATTCCGTGCCCGCCGTGGGGATGATCCGACGCGTATTGTTCTCACCAGCCATGCCCTGCTCCTCGCCTTCGCCAGCCACCTCGCCACCATTATGTAACATCGATTGACAAGGCTGTGATCCCGTCTGTGCGGCCTCCTCACCTGATGGTAGGAAGATCGCCGCGCGCTTTACCTGGGGAGATAGTGATGAAGTCGACTGCGCTTATCGCTTCCGCTGCCATGGCAGCCGTCGTCGCTCTGGGCACGACGCTGTCAGCCCGGGCTGACGACGTGAAGGTCGAGAAGTGCTACGGCATCGCCAAGGCCGGCCAGAACGATTGCGCCAGCCTGACC
>CAZQLF010000456.1:0-3075 GCA_964594035.1 uncultured Rhodospirillaceae bacterium
TTCCCGCGGCGGGCGAGATCAAGCCGCCCATCATCCATACCGGCTATGTGACCGAACCGTCGCCGGCGCCCAGGCAGACGAAGGAGGGCGAAGAAATTCTGGTCTCGGCCGGCGGCGGTGCCGTGGGCGGCCCGCTGCTGCGCGCAGCATTGGCCGCCAGGCCGGCGACGAGCGTGGCTGAAGCGCCCTGGCGGCTGATCGCCGGCCCCAATCTTGCGGAGAGCGAGTTCACCCAGCTTGCCGAAGGCTTGCCGGCAAACGTTTTTCTCGAACGCTTCCGCCGCGACTTTCCCGCGCTCGTGGCCGGCTGCCGGCTTTCGCTCTCCCAGGCGGGCTATAATACGATCATGGATATCCTCAATACCGGCGTGCGCGCGCTCGTTCTTCCCTTCGCCGAGGGGGCGGAGACCGAGCAGACATTGCGCGCCAGGCTTCTTGCCGAACGCGGCCTGCTTCATCTGCTGGAGCCACCCTTCGAAGTGGATCGGCTCGCCCGCGCCATCAACGTCGCTGTCGAAGGTCCACGGCCGGCGAAGGGCCGCATCGCTCTCGACGGCGCCGACGTCACGGCGCGTCGCCTCATCGCGATGATGAACACCGCTTCGGAGAACGCGCAGCCATGACGACATGGGACGATCTTTTTGGCGAACTTGACCGCTGGCCGGCGGGGACGGCGACATTCTGGTGGCGCGACGATGACGCGACGATTCGCACGTCGGCGCTCGCCCGGCTGCTGGCGCTCTCCGACCAGCCACTGGCGATCGCGGTGGTGCCGGCCAAAATGCGCGTCAACTTGGCCGAGCAGATCTCCGATCCCCGCATCGACATCCTGCAACACGGCTTCAGCCACACCGACTACCAGCCGCCCGAAGACAAGAAGACGGAGCTGGGCGATGCCCGTCCGCTTGCCGCCGTCACGGAGGAACTTCAGCGCGGCTGGCAACGGTTGTCCGCGCTGTATGGAAAGCGCGCGTTACGCGTGGTAGTGCCACCCTGGAACCGGATCGCCGACGGCGTGACCGCAGCCCTGCCGGGACTGGGATACATCGGGCTTTCCATCGACCGGCCGCGCGAAAACAAGGATGACGGGCTGATCCGCGCCAACACCCATATCGACATCATTAATTGGGAGGCGCAGCCGCGCCGCTTTATCGGCGAGGACTTCTGCCTCAACGCGGCCGTCACGCATCTGACAATGCGGCGTACGGGCGAAGCAGATAAGGAGGAGCCGACAGGGCTTCTGACCCATCATTTGGCAATGGACGATGCCGGCTTTGCCTTTACCGCGGAATTCATCATGCGAACCGCCGCGCATCCCGCCGTGCAATGGCGCGCGGCGCGCGATATTTTCGCACCGGGGAAGGGTTAACAACGGGCGATGGCCATCTATCGCTATCCGACAAGCCGGATTTTGGCAGATTATTTCCTGGGCTGTGGCGGCGCCGTCATGTGCGGCGCCTTGCTGGCGCTGGCGCCGGGTTCTCCCTTCGTGCTGATCGTATTCGGCGGGTTGACGGGAGTGTTCTTGCTGTTCACCATACGCACGGCGCTTCGGCAACGCCTGCGCATCGCGGCCGACGCGGACGGGATAAGGCTTGGTGGGGGACCGGTGCGCTCCCTGCGATGGGATGAGGTGCAGAGCGTGAGGCTGCGGTACTTCTCGACCCGGCGCAGCCGCAAAGGCGGCTGGATGACACTGACGCTGCGCGGACCAAACCAGAAGATCGTCGTCGATTCCTATCTCGACGGCTTTGAGCCGCTCGTGCGCCAGACGGCGAGCGTCGTCACCGCACGCGATCTTCCGCTCGATCCCGCAAGTGCGAGCAACTTCGCGGCCCTCGATATCGGGTTGAAGAACCTCGCCGCATGACGAGCCTGATCTCCGTCGAGGATCTTGCAATCTCCTTCAACGTGCATGGCGGCGTGGTCGACGCGGTGCGCGGCGTTTCCTTCCGCATTCCCGCCGGCGGCTCCGTGGCGCTGGTCGGGGAATCGGGCTCGGGCAAATCCGTCATCAGCCAGGCGATCATGGGCCTGCTGCCGCCCGCCGCCATCCTGCGCAGCGGGCGTATCCTGTTCGCCGACCCCAATGCGCGCGGCCGCGTCGTCGACATCGCCCAGCTGCCGCGTGATTCCGCCGACATGCGCGCCATCCGCGGCGGCCGCATCTCCATCATCTTCCAGGAGCCGATGACCTCGCTTTCGCCGATCCATACGATCGGCGACCAGATCGGCGAGGCACTCGAACTGCATCGCGACGTGCGCGGAGGCGCAGCCCGCGAGCTCGTGATCGAAATGCTGCGGCTGGTGGGATTCCCCGATCCGCAGCGTGCGCCGCGCACCTATCCCTTCGAGCTGTCGGGCGGCATGCGCCAGCGCGCCATGATCGCCATGGCGCTGATCTGCCGGCCCTGCCTGCTGATTGCCGACGAGCCGACCACGGCGCTGGATGTGACCATCCAGGCCCAGATCCTGAAACTGATCAAGGACCTGCAGGCGGAGCTGGGCATGGCGCTGCTGATGATCACCCACGATCTCGGCGTGGTCGCCAACGTGTCCGACGAGATCATCGTGCTCTACCACGGCAAGGTCATGGAGAGCGGAACGCTCGACGACATCTTCCGCCATCCTGCCCACCCTTATCTCAAGGCGCTGCTGCGCGCCGTGCCGCGCTTTCATATGAAGCCGGGCGAGCGGCTTATCCCCTTGCGCGAGATTCCGCCGCCGACCGGCCAGATGATCCATGCGCTGGACCCATGGCCCGCGGGCGCCGATGCGGCAGGACCGCTGCTGCAGGTAAAGGGCCTGTCGAAACGATTCAAGGTTCGCCGCGCCGGGCCCGCTGGCGGCGCGGGCGGCTACAAGATCGCAGTGGACGACGTCAGCTTTGACATCAAGCGCGGCGAATCCCTTGGGCTGGTGGGCGAGAGCGGCTGCGGCAAGACCACGCTCTCCAAGCTTGTCATGCGGGCACTGAGCCCGGACGCCGGCCAGATCAAGTTCAACGACCGCGGCAGAATCGTCGACGTGCTGGCTCTCAAGGATCAGGCGCTGATGCCGTTCCGCCGCAAGATC
>CAZQLF010000457.1:0-3071 GCA_964594035.1 uncultured Rhodospirillaceae bacterium
GGCCCGCCCTTGCCGGCGACCGCCGGAGCATTCTTGTGCGACCCCGTGCTCGTGTTCAGCGGCCCAATCGGAGTGGCCCAGCCCGTGATGTTCCAGTTGGTGGGCCAGTTGCGGCCATTGCCGACGTTAGCCGGCAGACCCGATCCTGCGCTGATGCTGGGCGCGATTTGCCATCCGCCCACAATTACGTTGAGCGCCCGGCTGGATGAGGAAGCCCAGCGCCTGCCTTTGCCAAACGGCAGCTCCCACACCATAAATCCGTTGTAGAGGCGCGTCTGGTCGTAATCGGAGACCCCTTTGCGCTGACCGGGCGACCAGGGATTTACCAGGAACCCCGCGTAGCCAATAGTGCTCGGGCCGTTCGGCCCCTGGGCGTTTTCGGAGCTGGAACTCAGGTCGATGGATTTCGACCACGTATAGTTGAAATCGAACAGCAGGCTGTTGCCAAAACGCTTGCGGAACGTCCATTGCATGGCGTGATAATTGCCGCCGGCAATGGAGCTGAGCGCTCCCAGGGCGGAGAACTGCGGGCTGAAATAGGCGTTGCATCCGAATCGGCTGCAGCCTGGGTCTTTGTATTCATCTAAGTCGGCCAAAGCCGAGGTCCAATCGTTGGGATAGGACCGGAAGGAGTTATACACGACCTGCGTGGCCGTCAGAGTCGAGGTGGCAAGGTTGCCGAACAGATTTTCCCAATACGGAATCTTGCCCACCTGCGCGGTGGGAACCTTCGCCTTGACTAGTTGCGCCAACTGCGTAGCTGCCTGGAAATAAGTGACGCCCGTGGCGCTGTCCTTCAGATCAGTCGGCATGGCGATATCGCGCGCGATGAGAGAACGGCGCGAAAGCCGCCCTACGTAAGCGCCCTCAATGAAAAGCCCGCCGCGGAATTCACGCCCGATACTGAAGCTGAGGTTCATATTATAGGGTGGCCGCAAGGTATCGTCGATGCTGTTGGTGATGGCGAAACTACCGGCCCCCGAGACTGGCTGCTGCACTGGGAATCGAATGCTGGGTGCCGCCCGCACCAGCTCGGATGGGACGCTGTAGAATCCCGTGAAGCGCGGCGCCGTGGCAGACGTGAGCTGGCCGGCCGGATTTACCAGCGTGGTCGAGAGGCCAAACGCAGTGGCATCCACGGCGCGTATCAGTCCCTGTCCGAACAGATCGTAAAACATGCCCCAGCCGGCCCGGATGGACGTGCGTCCTGGTCCGCCAAAGAGAAATTTGGAGAGGCCGTCGGCGCCTTGCGGCGAGTACGCCAGCGCCAAGCGCGGCGCAAGATTCTTCTTGTGAAACGCGTAAAGCGGCCGGCCCTGCGGGCTGTTGGCCAGCACGTATGTGATCAGCCCGGCATCGGATTGCGGACGGCCTTGCTGCATCAATTGGCCACGCGTGTTGAACCATTCGCCGATCGATTTGTCGGATGAGATCTGCACGCCGTCGGCCTCGTAGACGGGGGGCATGAGTGAGTAGCGTAAGCCGTATGTCATCGTCAGCGCGCGCGTGACCTTCCAGGTGTCCTGCGCGTACATTTCGTATTCTTCGCTGCGGAAGCGGCGGCGGACGGGAGCGCCGGTTGGCTGCACGTTCCCCTGAATATCGTAGTTATAGTTGCCGTTGCCCTGGGCGACAATGCCCAGGACAGCCATCATGGCATCACCATAGGCTACCCGGAAGCGCGAGTTTAGGTCAGGCACGCCGGTCTGTAGGTCGGCGCCAGTGCCTCTCAACCATGACAGGTTGCTGGTCGCGCTGTTGAACGCTTTGTCGAAGTTGATGGAGCGATTCTCCGTCCAGCGCAGCACGCCGCCAACGCGGATGGAGTGCGTCCCGCGCGTATAGTCGAAATCCTGCGTGATATTATGCACGGGGATGATGCGGCTGACGCCGCGCGTGAGCGCGTACCTGTTATCCAAATTGCGAAAAGTGACGGCAGAGGCCGTCTGAATGCCCGTGCTCTCCACGCCCTGCCGCGTGAACCCATAGCGCGTGGTGCTGATGAAAGTGGGTTTGACCAGGGCCGTATAGCCCAAGGCGAAACCCTTACTATTATCGAGGCCAACCGTGCGCGGCGGGTCGCCCGGATACTGCGGAACGCCATTATCGTGGTCGTTTTGCAGGTTGCCGCGCCAGAAGATCAGGTGCTTGCCGGCCGCGTCCAGCCGGTAATCCAGGCGCGCGATGTAAGTATCGAACTTGGTATGTCGTCCGGCGGTAAAGCGGTAACCGGCAATGTTCAATCCGTCGCCGGTGCTAGTGTCGTTCGGCAACGGGTACGTCTTTAGCAGATCCAGCGCCGCCTGGTTGGGCCCGATGCCCAGCGGATCGACTCGGCTGCGAATATCGGCGGGAGAGAGCTCCGCAATCGAGCCATCTGTCCGCTGGTACTGAATGATGCCGTTGCGCATCTTCTCGGAGGGCACGGTGCGCAGGACGTTGACGGCGCTGCGGTCACGCCGGCCCTCGTAATTGAAAAAGTAAAAGGCGCGGTTCTTCTTAATCGGTCCTCCGATGGCGGCGCCGAAAACATCCACCAGAAGTGCCGGTTTCTTCACTCCGGACTGATTGTTGAAGAATGTATTGGCGGCCGTGACGGTGTTGCGATGATAGTCGTACAGCGCGCCATGCAGGTCGTTGGTGCCGTTCTTGGTGACGAGGGCTACCTGGGCGCCGGAGGCGCGCCCCTGGTCGGCGTTGGCGTTGATGGTGGTGGTGCGGAACTCCTCCACCGAATCCAGCGTGGCGCGCAGGACTGTCTTGAACGCGCGTCGCGTCTGCTGGTCGTTAACATCAACGCCATCGAGGGTGATATTCGACTGGTCGGATTTACCGCCATTCACGGCGCCGTTGCGATCGTCGATGATCCCAGTGTCGCTGCTCGTGGAGGGATTTGCGCCGACGTAGTCTGTAGTGGCAGTGTTATTGTTCACGTTGGTGACGCCGGGCTGGAACGCCAACATGGCCGCCACGTTGCGCACATAGAACGGCAATTGAGTGATGGCTTGGGTGCTTATCGCGTAGCCATGGCTGGCATCACGCGGCCATCGCCGTAGACCTGAGCGGCATGG
>CAZQLF010000458.1:0-3070 GCA_964594035.1 uncultured Rhodospirillaceae bacterium
TCCTGGCCGAACTGCGAGAAAGTTTCGGCGTTCCGGTGCTGAGCGATGTGCACAGCATCGAGCAATGCAAGCCTGCGGCCGAAGCGGTGGACGTGCTGCAGATCCCGGCGTTCCTGTCGCGCCAGACCGACCTGCTGCTGGCAGCGGGCGAGACCGGCAAGGCGATGAACATCAAGAAGGGCCAATTCCTCGCGCCCTGGGACATGAAGCAGGTGGTGAAGAAGATCGAATCCACCGGCAACCGCAGCATCATGGTTTGCGAGCGCGGAGTCAGCTTTGGCTACAACACGCTGATCTCCGACATGCGCAGCCTGCCCGTGCTGGCCGAGACGGGCTATCCGGTGGTCTTCGATGCGACCCACTCCGTGCAGCAGCCGGGCGGCCAGGGTTCCGCCAGTGGCGGTCAGCGCGAATTCGTGCCGGTGCTTGCGCGCGCCGCCGTGGCCGTGGGTGTCGCCGTTGTGTTCATGGAGACGCATCAGGACCCGGATCACGCACCGTCCGACGGGCCGAACATGGTTCACCTGAAGGAGATGCCGGCGCTGCTGCAGCGCCTGCAGGCCTTCGACAGATTGAGCAAGGGATTGGGCAAGGGACCAGCATGAGCGGCATCGTCGATATTCGCGGCCGGCAGATTCTGGATAGCCGCGGCAATCCCACGGTGGAAGTTGATGTGCGGCTGGAGAGCGGGGCGTTCGGCCGCGCGGCCGTGCCCTCGGGCGCTTCGACCGGAACCCATGAGGCCGTGGAACTGCGCGATGGCGACAAAAAGCGCTATGGCGGCAAGAGCGTGATGAAGGCAGTCGAAGCGGTGAACGGCGAACTCACCGACACCTTGTCGGGCATCGAGGGCAGCGATCAGTCGCGCATCGACCGCATGATGTGCCAGCTCGACGGCACGCCCAACAAAGGCCGGCTCGGCGCCAACGCCATCCTCGGTATCAGCCTGGCGGTGGCCAAGGCGGCTGCCGCGGAATCCCGATTGCCGCTCTACCGCTATGTCGGCGGGGCTGCGGCCTCGCTGCTGCCGGTGCCGCAGATGAACATCGTCAATGGCGGCGCTCATGCAGACAATCCGATCGATTTCCAGGAATTCATGATCCTGCCCGCAGGTGCTGCGAGCTTCGCCGAGGCGCTGCGCTGGGGCGCGGAAATATTCCACGCCCTGCGCGCTCAGCTGAAGTCGGCGGGCCACAACACCAATGTCGGCGATGAGGGCGGTTTCGCGCCGAACCTGAAAAGCGCAGACGAGTGTCTCGCCTTCATCATGAAGGCCGTCGAGACGGCGGGGCTGAAGCCCGGCAAGGATGTGATGCTGGGCCTCGATGCAGCCTCCAGCGAATTCTATCGCGACGGAAAGTATGCGCTGGAAGGCGAGGGCAAGACCCTGGACGCCACCGGCATGGTGGATTTCTACGAAGCGCTGGTAAAGCGCTACCCCATCGTCTCCATCGAAGACGGCATGGCCGAAGACGATTGGGAGGGCTGGGCTGAGCTCACCAAGCGCATCGGCAGCAAGGTGCAGCTGGTCGGCGACGATATTTTCGTCACCAACCCCGTGCGGCTGGCCGACGGCATCAAGCGCAGGGTAGCCAACGCCATCCTGGTGAAGGTGAACCAGATCGGAACCCTGAGCGAGACCCTCGCTGCCGTCGATCTCGCACACCGCTCGGCCTATCGCGCGGTCATGTCGCACCGTTCCGGTGAGACCGAGGATTCGACCATCGCCGATCTGGCGGTGGCGACGGGCTGCGGCCAGATCAAGACCGGCTCGCTCTCGCGCTCCGACCGCCTCGCCAAATACAATCAGCTGCTGCGTATCGAGGAGCAACTTGGCCCTGACGCCCGCTATGCCGGGGCTGCCGCCTTACGGGGCTGAATTTCGCCTGTCGGCGACATCCTCGCCGGCGCTCCGCCTACAAATAGTGAGTCATTCTTGCCACAACCGCGACTCGTTGACTCCTGCCGAGTCGCTTTTGCTTGACGACGCGGAATCGGTTGTGATTCGCTCGACCCATGGCCGTGTTGCACGACATGCGTCGACAGGCGAAACAGGTGGTGGTGCCGGTTCTGGCAATCGCCGTCCTGGCTTACTTTTCCTATCACGCGATCCAGGGCGATCGCGGCCTGTTTGCCTGGATGACCTATAACCAGCAGTTGAAGCAGACCCGCGCTCTGGCCGACGCCGTCGCTGCCCAGCGTGGCGAGCTCGAGAACCGTGTGGAGCGGTTGAGCAGCGCCAGTCTCGATCCCGATCTGCTGGATGAGCGGGTTCGCACGATGCTGAATTACGCCGATCAGGACGAGGTCGTGATTATGGTGCCATCCGCCAGGCCGACGGCGCCATCGGCCAATTAACCGTTCGCCGGTTAATCTGACAAAAATCATTCATATCCAATAAGTTATATTCTATTGCTTTCGCCTGAAAGCGAGACTTAATCTCCCTTTCAACAGGGCGGTCGCGCGCGGCCGAACCCGGATTTCTTGGGAGGGACGCGATGGCTCTGCTGGCCAAGCGCAAGGCACGCGACGACGGCGCCGATAGCGCAGCCCTGCTGAAGTATTACCGCGACATGCTGCTGATCCGCCGCTTCGAGGAAAAGGCGGGCCAACTCTACGGCATGGGCCTGATCGGCGGCTTTTGCCACCTCTATATCGGCCAGGAAGCCGTGGTCGTCGGCATCCAGGCGGCCCTCGAACAGGGCGATGCGGTGATCACCTCCTATCGCGATCACGGCCATATGCTCGCCTGCGGCATGGACCCGAAAGGCGTGATGGCGGAACTCACCGGCCGCGCCGGCGGATATTCGAAGGGCAAGGGCGGCTCGATGCACATGTTCAGCCGCGAAAAGAGTTTCTATGGCGGCCACGGCATCGTTGGCGCGCAGGTGCCCATCGGCACCGGCCTCGCCTTTGCCAACCGCTACAAGGAAAACGGCAAGATCAGCGTCACCTACTTCGGCGACGGCGCGGTCAACCAGGGTCAGGTCTACGAATCCTTCAACATGGCGGCGCTGTGGAAGCTGCCGGTGCTCTATGTGATCGAGAACAACAAATACGGCATGGGCAC
>CAZQLF010000459.1:0-3066 GCA_964594035.1 uncultured Rhodospirillaceae bacterium
CCCATGACCATGTACTTCCCGCTGGTGGTGCATGGCGCGCTGCTGATGGAGCCGACGGAAACCGAGAGCAAGGAATCGCTCGATCAGTTCATCGGCTCGCTGCGCAGTCTGGCGAAGCGCGCCAAGGCAGGTGAAGCCGAAGCCTTCCATGCGGCACCTCGGCTGACGCCGCGCCGGCGCCTGGACGAGACCACGGCGGCGCGCCGGCCCGTGCTGCGCTGGCAGCCCCCCGCCCCCCAGGGCAAAGCGGCCGAGTAGCTTGCCCTCGATCCGCATCCGGCCCGCAGAGCCTGCGGATGCCGGCGAAATCCTGGCCATGGTGCGCGAGCTCGCGCTCTATGAGCGTGAGCCGCTCTCGAGCGTCGAAGCCACGGAAGAAGATTTCCGCCGCGACTGCTTCGGTCAGAACCGGCGCTGCGAGGTGCTGATCGGCGAGGCAGACGGCCGCGTCCAGGGCTTCATCATGTTCTATTACAACTACTCCACATGGGTCGGACGCGCCGGGCTGCATGTCGAGGATTTCTTCGTGCGCGAAGCCGCGCGTGGGCTGGGCCTGGGGCGGCGCCTGCTGGCGGCCGTTGCAAAAATCGCGGTCGAGCGCAACTGCCAGCGCCTCGATCTTGCCGTGCTGGAATGGAATCCGGCGCGCAAGCTCTATGAACATCTGGGCTTTACCGACCAGTCGCACTGGCCACCCTATCGGCTCGAAGGCGGGGCCATTGCGCGGCTGGCCAACGAAGCAGGCAACTGAAGGAGACATCCATGGATCTCGGTATTCGCGGCCGCAGGGCGATCGTCTGCGCCTCCAGCAAGGGCCTGGGCAAGGCCTGCGCGGAGGCTTTGGCCGAAGTCGGCGTCGATCTGGTGATCAATGCGCGCAACGCGGCCGAGCTCGACAAAGTGGCGGCTGCCATTCGCAGTGCTCACAAGGTGAAGGTGACTCCGATTGCGATCGACGTGACGACGCCAGCGGGCCGCCAGGCCGTGCTCGCGGCCTGTCCCGAACCGGACATCATCGTGAACAATGCCGGCGGGCCGCCACCCGGCGACTTTCGCCAATGGAGTCGCGATCAGTGGATGGCAGCCATCGACGCCAACATGCTGACGCCCATCGAATTCATGAAGGCGACGGTGGATGGGATGATGGCGCGCGGCTTCGGGCGCATCGTCAACATCACCTCTTCCGCGGTGAAGGCGCCGATTGAATCCCTCGGGCTCTCCAATGGCGCGCGTTCGGGGCTCACGGGCTTCGTGGCCGGCCTCGCGCGCAAGACTGTGCGGCGCAACGTCACCATCAACAACCTGCTGCCGGGCTCGTTCGCCACCGACCGGCTGGAGAGCTTCATCCGCCACACGGCGCAGGTTCAGAAGAAAACCCGCGACGAGGCCGCGGCGGAGCTCGCAGCGCAAAATCCGGCGGGCCGTTTCGGTCAGCCGCCGGAATTCGGCGCTGCCTGCGCCTTCCTCTGCTCGGCTCATGCCGGCTATATCACCGGACAGAACTGGCTGCTCGATGGCGGCGATTATCCGGGGACGTATTAGGCAAGAGCTTCAGCGCTAAAAACGACAGCCGCCAGGTTCGACGTAGCACCCGACGATGAAGAGCAGCGGGAGGACGACATAGGGATTGAGGAAAGGAAGAATGACAGACTCAAGGAGGAGTGCGGCGGCGACCAAAGCGGGGGCCACCCGCGATTTTGTTTCCTGACGACTCCTGAGCTCGAGCAGCCATCGGGCGGCGGCAATCGTCAGCGCAATCGGGATCGCGACGAAATACCAGCCCATCCACCCATTCGCGCCAAACCAGCGTTCGGGAATCCATGCCAAACTGTCCAAGACGCAGGTCAATGCGACCCAGATGACGAAGAGCGCAATATGCGGGAATCGCGCGAAGAATGACTCGTCGTGATTCGGATTCACATCGTTCGACATGGTGCCGCAGCGCACATTGTAGCTCGCGGTGCCGGCGACAAGTCGGGGACGAGTGAAGCGCGTTCACTCCCGGACCCTTCTTCGTCATGCCCGGCCTTGGCCGGGCATCCACGACTTGGCCTCGAAGAAAGAAGACGTGGATGCTCGGCCCGGCCTTCGGCCGGCCAAGCATGACGAACGAGTGTGGTGCGCCACCTTTGCCCTTCCTCTGCGAAGGGTCCGTCAGGTCGCTATTTCATCTCAACTAAGGACACGGCCGCTTCGGATCGCGGCTGTCGCAGACGGAGGCCTGGTTCAGATAGGCCTCCCACTCCTTCAGCATCGTGTCGGGAATGGGCAACGGTTTGGTGAGATCGAAGGGCTGACCGCGCCAACTGCGCTGGATCAGATAGAAATGGTCCTTGCCGCTGATCGCCTGTGAATAGGAAATCTCCCCGGTCCCAAGCGGCTTGAACTTGCTGCAATAGGTCACCCAACGCACCGCCGGCAGGGTGCTGGCGGTACCCGATCCCAGATCGCTGACATGAATGGCTTCGCAATTTTCGCGGAAGCCTTCGACGATCCTCTGCTGGACCTCGCGCGGTTTCGTGCCACCGCGACCGTAGAAGATCTCGATCGTCGCCATTTGCGACCAGGCGTTGACGCTCTGGCCCGGCGGTACGTATTCCAGCAGACGGATCCCGTTTCCCGCGGCGCTGTAGGCCTGCGTCCACCCGGTGATCGGGGCCACCAGCAGGTTCTCACCCTGGAGTCCCGCATAGGCGGCAATCGGCGCCAGCATCACCACGCAAATTAAGATGCATGCAGGCCAGCCAACCGCAAATTTCATGGCTGAAAGCCCATATTTCCCGCAAGAAATGGACGATTCACAGGCCTTGTTTACCTTTCGTTAATCTTTTCGATGTTTCATACACATGTCTAGCCCCTCCCCAAACTAGACATGACTACCCCAGAGCAGGGCCGCGGTTCCCCAAGCCGCGGCCCTAACTCTTTGTGGCGTAACGCCAATTTTACTGCAGTCCGCGGATGGCTAGTAGGCGAATTCGCTGAACACCGGATCGACGGATTGCCCCCATCGACCGTTAAATAGTCCGATCTTTTCCTCGGCCGGGGTGATTCCGGAATCGGCGATGC
>CAZQLF010000460.1:0-3064 GCA_964594035.1 uncultured Rhodospirillaceae bacterium
CGGTGTTGAGCCACAGCGAAAGGTCCCAAAGCGAGGCACCGACGTCGTTGAGTTGAAGATGGGATAGGTCGAGAGAGCTCACCCAGCTCTTCACCTGATGCCAAAGATCGGTGATCTCCTGCATCGCGATTTTGCTTCCTTTTGCCGCCCCGTCTCCGGCAGTCGCGGAAACCGACGAATGCTAGCGTGATTCGCCGCCTAGCGTCCCGGCCGACATCACCCAGGGGTAACTATCGCCCTTTCGCCGATTGTTGCGCCACCACAAGGGCTGCAGATTGGCGATGTAGCTCATGCCGCGCAGGCTGCGAGGCAGGATGTGGTCAATCTCCCAGCCGTAATCGGTCTCGAGCGCGTGGTCCTCGAAACGCATCCAGCAGCCGCAGATGTCCTTGCGGAACTGGGCCGGGTCGTAGCCATCAACAACGATCGCCTTGTTCCAGATGTTCAGCATCATCACGGGATCGATATCGAGGAAGGGGTAACCCGGATAGGCCACGAGCACTCTCTTGCCGGCGACGGCTAGATGCGGATGAGGCACTAATCAAACGAATGGTCGTTTGAGATCAAGCCCGAAAAACACCGCCTCAGGCATGCCTTAGAGAAATTTTATTACAACTGCAAGACGATGTTCCTGGCGCTGGTGACGAGCTCCATCGGCGTCGTGGTCTCGGCCACGGCCAAGGATCCGATCGTCACCGCCACAATCAACCTGAACGGCTGGACCAGCGATGCGGGCGACGGCAATTCGATCTACTGGTACAAGGTGCCGCAGGACGATTCGATTCCCGTCTTCAACTCGACCACGACCAGCAACGGCACCTACAACCTGATCTTCAGCAACGTCGTGATCACGCCGGCGACCCTCAGTTCCTCGATCGCCGCGGCACAGCAGATCGGTTTTGCCTTCGTCAACCAGACGGCGGCTCATTCGCCCGGCTGGAACGATTGCAACCAGTATGGCGGCTGTACCGGTTCCACCCACATTTTTCGCCCAGCTGCGCTCAGCTCAATGGGCAGGGCGTGCACTACTCGTGGAACGATATGGGGGGCGGGGCCGACGACCTGGACTACAATGACGGCCAGTACAATTTTAACTGCACGGGCGCGGGTGCCTCGACGGGCGTGGTCCTGACCGATTAGACTTGGGGTCGCTACGGACCTAATTCGCTCAGGGGATGTCAATGGGGGCGGTAGAATGCCGGCGCATGAGCCGGCGTTCTTCGAGTCGCACCGATCTGCTGCGCCGGGTTGGCCGCGGCACTGCGATGCTTGTAGTCGTCGCGGTTCTCGCCGGCTGTGCGGATTCTCCATCC
Organism: uncultured Rhodospirillaceae bacterium; assembly: GCA_964594035.1. Classification (GTDB taxonomy): domain Bacteria; phylum Pseudomonadota; class Alphaproteobacteria; order Dongiales; family Dongiaceae; genus DASXQK01. The sequence continues at coordinate 1,314 of CAZQLF010000460.1, forward strand.
TCTTCCCCCTCACCTGGTGCCGCATCGGGCACCGTGACCCCCGATGCGATCATGCGGGTGGCCGACACCACGCGCCAGTCAGGCGACCTGGTGCAGGCCGCCGGCCTTTATCAGCGCGCAGCCCAGCTCGATCCGAAGAACCCGAAGCCCCTGCTGGAATTGGCGAGCGTCTATGCGCAACTGCAGATGCCTCGCGAGGCAGCACAAGCCTGGCTCGCGGCACTGGCGCTCGATCCCAAGAACACCGAGGCGATGCGCGGCCTGGCCAATGCCCAGCTGCAAACCGGCGACACTGGCGGGGCAATCCGCAACGTACAGGCGGCCCAGGCCATCAAGCCCGACTGGCGCAACGACAACAGCCTGGGCGTCGCCTACGACATGGCCGGCGACCATGCCTCGGCGGAAAAAGCCTATAAGGACGGGCTTGCCCTCGATCCGGGCAACCTGCAGCTGACGAACAATCTCGGCCTTTCGCTGGCCCTCAGCGGCGATTATGTGCAGGCGATGCCGCTGCTCGAGGCGAGCGCCAATGATCCGCGTTCGACCCCACGCATGCGCCTGAACCTGGCGTTGGCCTATGGCCTGGCAGGCGACGACAAGAAGGCGGCAGAAGTCGCCAAGAAAGACCTCGATGCCAAGGCCGTGCAGGAGAACCTGGGGTACTACGAATTCCTGCGGCTGTTGCAGGACCGCAAGGCAATTGCCTCCACCTTGGGTGCTCACCAGACCGACGCGCTGAACTGAGAGGGAGCGAACTCTGGCGGATGGGGACCGACCCCCTCCGGCTTCGAAGCGCGGTCGTTCAGGGTATGGGCTCGAGAACCAGCAAGTTCAGCGTGGGATCCGATGTAACCGCCCGTGCCTGCCAGCCATGGGTCTTGAGATTCTCGGCGAGCCCGCTCTCCTGATCGGGGCGGGCAAAGCCGAGGAACAACCAGGAACGCGCCGACGCGGCGGCCCAGGGCGTAATCTCCGCCGGCGCGTCGGTCTCGCGATAACAGTGAGGCCGATCGCGAAGATAGTAGTCGAGCTCTCTGCCGACGCCGTTTCGCATCACAAAGACGCAATCGGTGGCCTGCGCCTGCGCGACATAAGCCCGGACGATCCCTCGTGCATCCTCGTGGCGCATGGTCGTGTAAAACGACAGGGTCGCGATGGCACCCGCGAGCGCCGCACCAACGGCCGCCGCGGGACCCCATTTTCCCCCCAGCCGGCCGATCAGGCAGAAGCCGACCGCGGCAAGGATCAACCAGGCAGGCAGCGAGCCGATGACGTAGCGCGCCACAAGGATGGGCTGGCTTATCAGGGAGAGCGCAAGGCCGATGAACAGGGGCGCGAGAAGCCAGGTGGCCAGAAACAGGCGGCGCAAGGTCTCATGGCCTGCAGCAGTGTCTGGCGCCTCATCGTGGGACGTGAACCAGCGCCGTGGCGCAAGAGCCAGGGCCGCGCCCATGAGGAGCGCCAACGCCGTGATAGCACCGGAGGCAACGCCTTCGCTCAGGTCGAGCAAGTCATAGAGCGTCGGCTTCTCAATCCAAAAACCGCCGGTCACGATGTCCTTGTAATGGACGGCCAAAATGATGGCCCAGGGCAGGAAGAGCAGGGCGGCTATTCTTTGCCCGGTCATCCATCGCGCGAAGGTCGCCCGACTGGGATCGTGCCAGATCTTGCTGCTCACGGCGACAGCGCTCACCAGAGACAACCAGGTCAATCCGCCATAGACGTGCGAGTAGAGCAGCAGCAGAGCGCCA
>CAZQLF010000461.1:0-3032 GCA_964594035.1 uncultured Rhodospirillaceae bacterium
CGGGCTGCCAATTGCCATGATCGGCTGGCCCTGTCAAAAGGTAATTGCCGGGTTGCCGGGCCATGTCAAATGGCTTTGGCACCCACGGCCGGCAAGGGGGTCATTGCGTTTGAAGCCGCTTTCATCCGGAACCGCAGGATCTCTTAACGGGCAGGCGCGTGTGCCCGGCGACAAATCGATTTCACATCGCTCGCTGATGATCGGGGCGCTCGCCGTCGGCGAGACGGAAATACATGGGCTCCTCGAAGGCGAAGACGTGCTGCGCAGTGCCGCGGCGATGCGCGCGCTCGGCGCCGAGGCAACGCGCGAAGACAATGGCGTGTGGCGCGTCATCGGCCGTGGCGTGGGCGCGCTCAGCGAGCCCGAAGACGTGCTGGACATGGGCAATGCCGGGACCGGCGCCAGGTTGCTGATGGGCGTGGTCGCAACCCATCCCCTCTGCGCAATGTTCACGGGCGATGCGAGCCTGCGCCGGCGCCCCATGGGCCGCGTCATCGAGCCTTTGAAGCAGATGGGAGCGGCCTTCTCCGGCCGCGAGGGCAATCGCCTGCCGCTCGTGGTGAAGGGCACCGGCGATGCCATGCCGATCCGCTATCGCCTGCCGGTGCCCTCGGCCCAGGTGAAATCGGCAATCCTTCTCGCCGGCCTCAACACGCCGGGCGAGACCATGGTGATCGAGCCGGAGCCGACCCGCGATCATACGGAATTGATGCTCCGTCATTTCGGCGCGGAAATCCTGAGCCGCGATACGCCCGAGGGCCGCGCCGTCACCATTATCGGCCAGCCGGAAATCACCGGCCGGCGTGTCGAGGTGCCGGCCGATCCCTCCTCCGCCGCCTTTCCGATTGTTGCGGCGCTGATCCTGCCCGGCTCCGACATCCTGCTGACGGATGTCGGGCTGAACCGCCATCGCATCGGGCTGATCGAGACATTGGTTGAGATGGGGGGACAGATCTCGATCCAGAATCGCCGCGAACAGGCGGGCGAGCCGGTCGGCGATATCCGCGTCAAAGCAAGCAAACTGAAGGGCGTGAACGTGCCGGCATCGCGCGCGCCCTCGATGATCGACGAATATCCGGTGCTGGCGGTGGCGGCCTCGTTCGCCGACGGCGATACGCTGATGCAGGGCCTGGGTGAACTGCGGGTCAAGGAAAGCGACCGCCTGGGGGCGGTGGCGCGCGGGCTTTCGGCCTGCGGCGTCAAGCTGAGCGAGGGCAAGGACAGCCTGACGGTCAGCGGCCGCGCCAAGAAGCCGGCGGGTGGTGCTGCGATCGCCGCCGACCTCGACCACCGCATCGCCATGGCCTTCCTCGTCCTCGGCATGGCGGCGGAGAAGCCCGTCGCCATCGACGATGGCTCCCCCATCGATACAAGCTTTCCCGGATTCATGGCCCTGATGAACGGCCTCGGCGCCCGCCTCGCTACCCTATGAGGGGCCAAAGCGTCGTCATCGCCGTCGACGGGCCGGCTGCCTCAGGCAAGGGCACGCTGGCCCGTCGGCTTGCCGCCCATTATGGCTTGCGCCATCTGGATACCGGCCTGCTCTATCGCGCCGTCGGCATCAATGCGGCGGCGAGCGGCCTGGATCCGGTTCAAGTAGCTGAAAAACTTGAACTTTCCGACCTCGCCGACCCGGCGTTGCGCGGCGATGGCGCGGCCCAGGCGGGTTCCAGGGTCGCGGCGATCCCCGAGGTGCGGGCGGCCTTGCGCGCCGTGCAGCACCGCTTTGCCGCCGAGCCGCCGGGGGCAGTCCTGGACGGCCGCGATATCGGCACCGTGGTCTTCCCCGATGCCCCGGTGAAGTTCTATATCGATGCCCGGCTGGAAGACCGGGCAAAACGCCGCCACAAGGAGTTGATCGCCCGGGGGAAACTGCCCGGCGGGGGGGAGTTGCCCGGCGGGGGTCAGCAGAGTATATACAGCCGCGTTTTGCAGGACATGAGGGAGCGCGATGCCCGCGACCGCGGTCGCACGGTGGCGCCCCTGATCCCGGCCAAGGATGCGTTGCGGATCGACAGCTCGTCGCTGGATGCCGACGCCGTCTTTCGCCGGGCGGTTGACCATATAGACCGCGTTCTGCCGAACCTCGTTAAACGCAGCGGCTGATCGTTCGGGATCATTCCGGTTCAGGGCGTGAATCGGCCGTTGATGAAGACCGCCGGATACAACCGGCTGGCCTGAAATGTTTGAAAGGACCACCATGGCCAAGGCCGCAACCGCTACCGCTTCACCCAAGGAAAATTTCGCCGCACTGCTCGAGGAATCGATCGGTGCCGGCAACGGACTCGAAGGCAGCGTGCTGAAAGGCATCGTCGTTGCCATCGAAAACGATTTCGCTCTCGTCGATGTCGGCCTCAAGTCGGAAGGCCGCGTCCAGCTCAAGGAATTCGGCCAGCCCGGCCAGAAGTCAGAGATCAATGTCGGCGACACCGTCGAGGTCTACCTCGAGCGCATGGAAGACAAGAACGGCGAAGCCGTTCTGAGCCGCGAGAAGGCCCGCCGCGAGGAGGCCTGGACGCAGCTCGAAAAGACCTTCAAGGAAAACCAGCGCGTCACCGGCATCATCTTCGGCCGCGTCAAGGGCGGCTTCACCGTCGATCTCTCCGGCGCCGTGGCCTTTTTGCCCGGCAGCCAGGTCGATATCCGTCCGGTACGCGATGTCGGCCCGTTGATGGGAACGCCGCAACCCTTCCAGATCTTGAAGATGGATCGCGCGCGCGGCAATATCGTGGTCTCGCGCCGCGCCGTGATGGAGGAAAGCCGTGCGGAAGCCCGCAGCGAGCTCGTCTCCTCGCTGCGTGAAGGCCAGGTCCTCACCGGCGTGGTCAAGAACATCACCGATTACGGTGCGTTCGTTGATCTCGGCGGCATCGACGGCCTGCTGCATGTGACCGACATTGCCTGGCGGCGCATCAACCATCCTTCGGAAGCGCTTTCGATCGGCCAGACCGTCAACGTGCAGGTCATCCGCTTCAATCCCGAGACCCAGCGCATTTCGCTCGGCATGAAACAGCTCGAGGCGGATCCCTGGG
>CAZQLF010000462.1:0-3030 GCA_964594035.1 uncultured Rhodospirillaceae bacterium
TGCAGCCGCTCGTCGCGCTGGTGGCGGGGATCCTGATCCTCGCGATCCCCCGGCTGCTGAACTACATCGTGGCGCTATATCTCATCATCATCGGGGTGGCCGGTTTGTGGCCGCACTTCCTGCGGTGACCCGAAATGACCAATGAAATCGACCGCGGGCGCCAGAAGATGGCGGACCTGCCGTTTTCCCCGCTTCCTTCCGGCGCCACCCATGAGGGGCAGGTCGAGCACGCCCTCAATTACATCGCCTTTTACCTGAGCGAGATCGAGAAGCACCTGGCGACACTCGCCGGGAAAAAGCCGGCCGGCGGAGACGAACCCGCCGACAAATGAACCCTTCGCCGCGGCGAACCCGCCGGCCAGCCGCGGCGGACAGGGGCGCCGGACAGAGTCCCCTGGCGCAGCCGCCGCCGGTTCCCCCGGCGGCGGCAACCTGTCCTTCTATTCCCTAGACACCATGCGCCTTGAACCAGTCCAGCATGTGCTGCCAGGCATCCTTGGCCTCCGCCGGGCGATAGCTCGGCCGGTAATCGGCGTTAAAGCCGTGTCCGGCATTGGGGTAGACGATGATGTCGCTCTGCTTGCCGGCTGACTTCAACGCGTTGCGCAAGGCCTCGATGTGGTCACGAGGAATGCCGGCATCCTGACCGCCGTAGAGTCCCAGCACAGGCACATCGATCTGGGACACCAGATCCATGGGATTGGCCGGTGCCTTGTCGCTCTTCGGCCAATCGAGAACGCCATACCAGGCAGCCGCGGCCTTCACGTCGTGGTTGTGCGCGGCATAAAGCCAGACCTGGCGGCCGCCCCAGCAGAAGCCGGTGATCGCCAGGCGGTTGGTGTCGGCCTTGCCCGTGGATTTCGCCCAAGCGACCGTGGCATCCAGATCTGATGCGACCTGGCTATCCGGCGTGCTTTTGACCACAGCCATGAGCTGATCGTTGTCGGTGATCTTGGTCACGTCGCCTTCGCGGGCAAACAGCAAAGGTGCCACGGCGAAATAGCCGACCTTGGCGAGGCGCCGGCAGAGATCCTGGATATGCTCGTGCACGCCGAAGATTTCATGGACGACCAGCACCGTGGGGAACGGCCCGCCGGAATCCGGCATCGCGCGATAGGCGGGAATCTGCCCGCCGGAGACCGGCACCTGAACTTCGCCCGCGGCCAGCCCGCTGCTGTCGGTGGTGATGGTCTGGGCGGAAACCGGCTGGACAGCCAGGGCGAAACCAGCGGCCAGGCTGGTGACCACGAAGGAGCGGCGGGTCAAGTCTGCTGACGGAACAACACTCTCCAGGTGGCGGTCCAGTTCTTCCATGATGTCAGCCTCCTCTGGCAAGGGATTGATCGGGATGAGTCGTCAGATAGACGATCTTAGCGGCAGGCAAAGGCCTTAGCGGGTAATTAGATCGTGAGCAGGCGGCTGAACTGCCAGCGATTCATGTCGGATTAACGCCAAAGCATCCGCGACATTAACCAAATGTCAGAGTAAAATGCCGCGCGGGGGAAGAGACCGTTCGGAGCAGTACAAGGGTGCAAACGTCGAGGGCCTATCGGGGGCTCAAGCGACTGACAAGCGGGGCGACTTTTCTTCTCTTCGTTGCCAGCCTGATCGTCGGTTACCTCTGTCTCAGCGGCACGACCGACATATGGCCCATCGCCATGTGGTCGGCCATCGGCGCCTCCGTGGTGGCGACCCTGTTCATCCTGGGCTTTCTCAGCACCGGGCGGGCAGTGCCGGCCATGGGCCGGGGCTCCAGCTTCGACCGCGTGACGACGCCCGCCGCCGTGTGGCTGCTGACGGGGATCGAGTTTCCGTGGATTCTCGCCTGGCTGGCCGCCGACATCATGGGACATTGGTGGCAGCATGGGCATGGCGATGGTGCTGCTGCGTATCTATGGGCCGTGCGCCTGAGCTCGTGGATCGCCGCCTATGCCATCGCGAGCGCGCTGGGTGTGCTCGCGACTGTCCTCGTCGATATTCGCATGAACCAGGGGCACCACGGCGCGCCGCACAAGTAGCTGCGATCGGCCCCGCCGCTTAAGACACGTGAAGCGATCAGACGCTAGAGCAAGATCGGATCAGGTTGACGCAACCTGATCCGTGAATCTTGCTCTACCTATTTGAAGTAGCGGCTGATTCACGCCTCACGTTGATTCAACGTGAGGCGATCAGACGCTAGCAGAGGAGCTCAGAGGACCCAATCGACGACATGGTGCTCATAGGCGCCGGCATTGTCCTCGCTCACCACCCGGCCGCGCACGGAGATGCCGGCGGTGTGCACGGTTTCCGGATCGCCCGACACCAGCGGATGCCACCAGTAGAGATCGCGGCCCTCGTTCACCAGCCGGTAGGCGCATGTGGATGGCAGCCAGCGCAGGCGCCGCACGCGGCGCGGCGTCAGCGAGAGACAATCCTGCACGCGCTCGTGCCGGTTGGCGTAATCGGTGCAGCGGCAGCTCTTGGTATCGAGCAGGCGGCAGGAAATGTCGGTGTGCTCGACCTTGCCCGTATCCTCGTATTCCAGCTTCACCAGGCAGCATTTGGCGCAGCCATCGCAGAGCGATTCCCATTCCTCGCGAGTCATCTCCGCGAGCTTCTTGCGCCGCCAGAATGGCAGCTCGCTATCCATGGATTCGCTGGCGGAGGTCTTTGGCGAAGTCATCGGCCGTGGCGTCCGGGCTGAAATGGGCAAGGTAGTTGCCGTCGGGTCCCATGAGATAGACGAGCGCGGTGTGATCCATGGCGTAGTTCGCGCCATCGCCCACCTTTTTGTAGTAGATGCGATAGAGCTTGGCGGCCGCGGCGATGGCGTCGGGCGAGCCGCTGAGCGCCACCAGCCGCGGCGTGAAGTTCGCGGCATAGGCCTTCAGCACCGCCGGCGTATCGCGGTCGGGATCAACGGTGATGAAGAGCGGCGTCACCTTCGCCGCATCGCTGCCCAGCTTGTCCATGGCATTGGTGATGGTGTTGAGCGTCATGGGGCAGACATCGGGGCAGTTGGTATAGCCGAAAAAGACGAGCAGATACTGG
>CAZQLF010000463.1:0-3014 GCA_964594035.1 uncultured Rhodospirillaceae bacterium
GAGTGCCGCCGCGGCCAATTCGAGGTGGGACCTTCCGGAAATCAAACGCCGGCCGCGCTGCCGCCCAATTTCGCGCCCGGCAAAAAGAACTAGGGCGCTGTCGAAATCCGGATTGCTCGAACGACATAGTGACGGCGGAGCATGATGCCCGCCGGAACCGGACAAGGGAGATACCCATGAAGTACATGCTGTTGCTCTTTTCCAGCGAGGCCGCCCAGCAGGCGGCGAGCAAGTCCGATACCGAACAGATGCATGCCGCTTATGGCGCCTATACCCAGGCGCTGATCAAGGCGGGCGCCATGGCGGGCGGCGAGCGTCTGCGGCCGATCAACACGGCCACGACGGTGCGGGTCGACAATGGCAAGTCGAAAGTCGTGAACGGGCCATATGCCGAGACCAAGGAACAACTCGGCGGCTATTACATGATCGAGGCGCCCGATCTCGACGCCGCACTTTCCTGGGCTGCGCGCTGTCCGGCGGCAAGCCACGGGGCGGTCGAAGTGCGCCCCGTCTGGCCGATGTAACGATCGGGCCGGCATGCTGGAGGAAAGCGACGAGCCTGCCCGCGCGGCGGCCGAGGCCGTGGCCCGGCGCAGCTACGGCAAGCTCGTTGCCTTTCTCTCCGCCAGGACCGGCGATGTCGCCGGCGCAGAAGATGCGCTGGCGGAAGCCTTCGCCGCCGCGCTGGAGGAATGGCCGGGACATGGCGCACCCGACAATCCCGAAGCCTGGCTGCTGTCGGTTGCACGCAACAAACAAGTGGATGCCTCGCGCCGTCGCCAAAGCGGCGTACGGGCGGAAGGCCACCTTCAATTGATCGCCGAAGAGATTGCGGCATCGGCGCAGACTGGGTCTGCCATCCCCGATGATCGTCTGCGCTTGATGTTTGCATGTGCGCATCCGGCCATCGATCCGGCGGTGCGCTCAGCGCTCATCCTGCAGACCGTCCTCGGTTTCGACGCTGCCACGATAGCCTCGGCCTTCCTGATTTCGCCGCAGGCCATGAGCCAGCGGCTGGTCAGGGCCAAGGCCAAGATCAAACTGGCCGGCATTCCCTTCCGCGTGCCGGAGCGCGAGGAGCTGCGCGAGCGGCTGGATTCGGTGCTGGAAGCGACCTACGCCGTTTTCAGCGAGGGCTGGGCCGATCCGGCCGGCACTGAACTGCGCCGGCGCAACCTGGCGGAGGAGGGCATCTGGCTCGGCCGCCTCGTCGTCTCGCTGCTGCCCGAAGAACCGGAAGCCCTCGGGTTGCTGGCATTGATGCTTCACGCAGAAGCGCGCCGTACCGCACGGCGCGACGACGCCGGCGAATATGTGCCGCTGGCCCAGCAGGATATCGGCCGCTGGAATTCGGCGATGATCGATGAAGCCGAAGCGCTGCTGTTTCGCGCCGGAAGGGTTGGGGCCACGGGCCGCCATCAACTGGAGGCAGCGGTGCAGTCCGCCCATGCGGTGCGCCGGCGCACTGGCTCGGCGGACTGGGCCGCCATCGAGCGCCTGTACGATTCCCTTGCCATGTTGATCGCCTCGCCCGTTGTTGCCATCAACCGTGCGATCGCTGTGGCAGAGACCAGGGATGCCGCGGCGGGGCTCGCGATCCTCGACGATCTTGTCCTCGATGCCGAACTCAGCGCTTATCAATCCTACTGGGCCGCGCGCGCCGAGCTGCTGCGCCGGGCGGGCCGCCCAGGCGAGGCTGATCATGCTTACGACATGGCCATCGGACTCGAAGCCGATCCGGTGTGGGGCCGGTTCCTGCAGGGCAAGAAAGCCGAGAAGCGCGGGTGACTAATCCCTCGAGGCGCGGTCGCAGGTCGCCTTGTAGTCAACCGTCGCCGTTCCACTGCCGAGGTTTTGCAGCGTGATCTGCTCACCGATGTCCTCGGCGCAAAGGCCCGAGGCGAGATAGTGCCGCGCGTTGGTGCCGATGGTCACCAGCACCGCGGAACTGCTCTCGGCATCATTGCAGACCCGCAAATTGCGGCCGGAGCGGCCGATGCAGACGGTCTTCGCAGCGCCATGATCGAGCGTGACGACCCCGAAATCGGCTGCGATGGCAGCTTGCGCCGGCACCACGCAGGCAAAGGCGATCGCCGCGATAGAGAGCCACTTCATGATGGTGATGCTGGGCGCCTGGCACTCTTCCGGCAAGGCGCGGGCACGCGAATGTGAACGGATCAGACTGGCTGGACGAGCGCGTGCTTCTTCTTGCCGGCGCTGAGCTTGATATAGCCCTCGGCGGTCACGTTGCTGCGGTTCAGCACTGCGGCGTCGTCGCTCAATGCCTGGCCGTTCACACGCGCCCCACCACCCTTGATCAGCCGGCGTGCTTCGCTCTTCGAGCTGGCAAGACCGCTGCGATGGAACAGATCGATCGCGGGGATGCCACGCGCAAGATCGCTGCTGGCGACTTCGATCCGCGGGAGGTCTTCGCCGGCACCGCCTTCGCCAAATGTCTGGCGCGCGGTCTCGGCCGCCGCGTCGGCTGCGATTCGGCCATGGGCCATGGCTGTCGCCTCGGTTGCCAGCGTGATCTTCGCGGCATTGATCTCCTGGCCCTTCAAAGCTTCAAGCCGGGTGATCTCGTCCAGCGGCAGGTCGGTGAACATGTGCAGGAAACGTCCGACATCGGCATCGGCTGTGTCGCGCCAGTATTGCCAGTAGTCATAGGCGGAGAGCCGGTCAGCGTTCAGCCAAACGGCCCCGGCGGCGGTCTTGCCCATCTTGGCCCCGCCGGAGGTGGTGATCAGCGGCGTGGTCAGGCCGAACATGAGCTTGTTGTCGACCCGCCGGCCGAGTTCCACGCCATTGACGATGTTGCCCCACTGGTCGGACCCGCCCATCTGCAGCCGGCAATCATGCCGGCGCGCCAACTCGAGAAAGTCGTAGGCCTGGAGCACCATGTAGTTGAACTCCAGGAAGGAGAGGGGCTGCTCGCGCTCCAGCCGCAGCTTGACGCTGTCGAAGGAGAGCATGCGGTTGACGGAGAAATGGCGGCCGTAATCGCGCAGGAA
>CAZQLF010000464.1:0-3011 GCA_964594035.1 uncultured Rhodospirillaceae bacterium
GGGCAAAGGGAGTTCAGCTCAGGATGGCGGGTGCTGCGGCCATGGCCATGTGCCTGGAACTGCCCTCGCTGGCACTGGCGCAATCGGCGGCGGGCCGTCTACCGGGCGTGATCGACCGTCCCGTGCCGGTGGTGCCGCTGCCGCCGCCGGCAACCCCGCTGCCGCCCTTGGGTGGAACCCCGACGCCGGAGAGCGTGCCGGATGCCAATGCCCCGGTACCCACGATCCATCAGGTGACGTTCAGCGGGCTTGGGGTTCTCTCCAACGACGACCTCCAGCCCGTGGTGGCGCCCTATCTCAACCGTCCGCTGACCCGCGGCGACCTGGCGAAAATGAAATACGACATCGCCCGGCGCTATTACGAGGATGGCTACATCCTGGTGCGGGTGGTCACACCGCCGAACCAGGATCTGAGCCACGGCGTGCTGAACGTGACGGTGTATGAGGCCAAGATCGACAAGGTGACGGTGGGCAAGGATGCCGCCGTACGGCCGTTCATCACCGGGGCGATCGCCTCGGAAGTGCATCCGGGCGACGTGTTCAACGAGACCGACGTTGAATCGATGGTCCGCGATATGGACGATCTGCACGGGGCGAAGGCCTCGGTGAACCTGGTGCCCGGCAGTCAGGTGGGTACGACCTCGCTGGACGTGCAGGTGCAGAAGACGAACGACTTCAACCAGACGGTGTCGGTGAACAACTACGGCTCGGACCTGACGGGCGACTGGCTGTTCAACACCAGCCTGCAATACGGCAATCTGCTAGGCCTGGGTGAGATGTACTGGCTGAACTTCACCCACTCGAACGAGGACCTGCTGACGATCAGCGGCGGGATCCAGACGCCGATCGGGATCAAGAACATCATCTTGGATACGAGCTATCTGTACAGCAACTCGACGGTGAACGGGGACCTTGCAGCCCTGAACACGGACGGCACGACGGACCAGTTCCGCATCGGGCTGTCGAGCGCGCTGCTGAACACGGCGAAGCAGAAGATCACGGTGCGTGTGGGGTTCGATGCCGGCCACTATCAGTCGAACATCATCGACGGGACGCCGTTCTCGGACGACAAGACGCGCCATGTGACGATCGACGGCAACTACCTGCTGCGCCTGCCCAACACGACGGTGTATGCGGCATTGCAGCTCTCCCAGGGTGTGAGTGCGTTTGACGGCAGCTCGGAGGGCGATGCCCTGCTGAGCCGGGACGGCAATCCGGATGCCTTCATCCTGCGTCCCACCTTGCTGGCGCGCCAGAACCTGTGGACGTTCGCCCCGCTGGGCCAGGCCTCGGTCAAGGGTCTGGTGACGGGTCAGTGGGCAAGCGATGCACTGCTGGCCTCCGACCTGTTCGCCATCGGCGGCTATGGCAGCGTGCGCGGCTTCGAGCCGGCGCAGGACACGGGCGAGAGCGGCATGCAGTTGTCGGTTGAGCTGCAGCAGCAGGTATTCGTGCGTCCGCAGTGGAGCATTGCGGTCGGCCCGTGGTTCGATGGCGGCTGGGTGTGGAACAAGCTGGACAACGCCACGGCGGACGATTCGCTGTATTCGATTGGCGTGGGCGGCGAGCTGCATACCGACATCACCACCTTGGGTGATACGGCGCTGCGCCTCGATTGGGCCCATCCGGTCGGTTCCTACAACGCCACCAACATCTCTTCCGATACCTTCTACGTCCAGCTGTTGCAGAATTTCTAGCGACAGCGTAAGGACATAGCCGGGCTCCAGCAGACAGGCGGGCCGCCCACGGCGTCCGATCGGCCTACGTTGGCTTAAACGTGAGGCGTGAAACGGGCGCTCATCAAAGACTTGGAGCAAGATCGGATCAGGTTGTCAGGCAACCTGATCCGATCTTTCTCCAGGGACGGCCCGCTGCGCTTGGGGCCTTGTCCGACATCGAGAGGCCATAATGGGTGTTACGCTGACGCTTAAGGACACGGACCTGCCGACCTCGCCGGCGTTCGTGGAGTTCCTGCATACCGATCTGACCGGTGGCGAGTTCTACGCCGGCAGCTGGCATGCCCAGGACGAGGAAAGCCTTGCCTCCAATGACGGGCGTTTCGAGAACCTGCGCGAGAAGATCAATTTCGTGCTGGGCAAGCCGGAGGGCCGCGCCCGGGTGCTGCAGTCCTACCGCTATTTCAAGGAGATGCTGACCGGCCGGCCGGACACCTTGAAAAGTATCCAGCGCTACCGCTTCTTCTTCGTCATCGGCATTCCGCGCACCGGCGGCACCTACATGACCAAGCAGCTCTTCCGCGGTGCCGGCATGGATTACAAGAAGGTGCAGAACGCGCTGGCCCATGACGGCTTCCCCCATCTCGGCACGCTCGCCTTCGCCGAGCAGGGCGGCAACATCCATACCAGCGGCCTGCTGCAGATGGCCGAATACCTCACCATGGTGGACCTCTATTTCACCAAGTACGGGCGGCTCGCCTATAACGGCGGCATCGTCGTGCCCAAGAAGTTCACCAAGGGCGTCTACAGCTTCCCCCTGATCCACGAGGTCATTGGCAACAACGCCGAGTACATCATCACGCTGCGCCATCCGCTCTCGATGACCCAGTCGGTGCTCGACAAGAGTGGCGGCATGCCCAAGAACGGCCAGTTCACCGTGCGCAGCGCCATCGAGCGCTGGGCGCTGGACGACTGGATGAAGTGGGGCGTGCCGGAAGCCACCGTCAAGAAGATGAACTACCTCGACGTCTTCCTGGGCTACTGGAAGCGCTATCACTACCAGATCGCCATGGAGGCGATCCCGACCATGGCGGCAACCCACCTGCTGCCCTATGGCGGGGCCTCGATGACCAGTGCGGTCAAGACGTTCTATCAGGGCTTCGGCACCGGCATGGAGCCCGAACCCTTCAAGGAAGCGCCCAAGCCCGATTTCGGCCCCCAGGAAAACCAGAAGGGCGATGCCGTGGTCCAGCAGGTGGCAAACTTCTGGAAGAGCCTGGGTCTGACCTTCCCGGTGGAAGGTGTGCTCGAGCGCAACTGATGAAGAGCCGTGAA
>CAZQLF010000465.1:0-3004 GCA_964594035.1 uncultured Rhodospirillaceae bacterium
GGGCACGGCTGGCCATGCCCGGTACCAATGGCAAGGCGCTCGCGGTTTCGCCTTATACCGGCCAGATGCTGGGGCAGATCGACCTGCCGTCGGAAACGCATCTGCCGCCCATCGTGGCGCACGGCACGGTCTATATTCTTTCGGACAACGCCGACCTGATCGCGCTGCGCTAGCGGCTTTCTCCGGCCCGTTGCCTCATCCTTCGACAGCCCCAGGATGAAGAACTAGGCTCCGCCTCGCCATGTCTTTCACCGCCGCCATCGTCGGCCGGCCGAATGTCGGCAAGTCGACCCTGTTCAACCGCCTGGTGGGCAAGCGCCTCGCCATCGTCGACGATACGCCGGGCGTGACCCGCGACCGCAGGCAAGGCCAGGCGCAGATCGGCAACCTCGCCTTCGCCGTGATCGACACGGCGGGCTTCGACGATGCGCGCGGCGAGAGCCTGCATGCTCGCATGCGCGAACAGACCGAACAGGCCGTGAGCGAAGCCGATGCGGTGCTGTTCGTGATCGACGCGCGCGAGGGCGTGACGCCGTTGGATTCGGCGTTTGCCAAATGGCTGCGCAAATCGGGCAAGCCGGTGATCCTGCTCGCCAACAAGAGCGAGGGACGGGGCGGCGAAGCCGGCAGGCTGGAAGCCACACGCCTTGGTCTCGGTGATGCGATCCCCGTTTCCGCCGAACACGGCGAGGGGCTGGGCGATGTCTATGACGCGCTCGCGCCGCTGGCGGAAGCGAAGGGTGATGCGCCAGCTGCTGCCCCGGAGGCGGGCGATGTGCAGGATGGGGAGATCGAGGAAAACGAAGAGCCCAAGGCCCTGCAGCTCGCCATCGTCGGCCGGCCCAATGTCGGCAAGTCGACGCTGATCAACCGCCTGATCGGCGCGGAACGCATGCTCACCGGGCCAGAGGCTGGGATTACCCGCGATGCGATTGCCGTCGAATGGCAACATCGCGGCCGCGCGATACGGCTGGTGGATACCGCAGGCCTGCGTCGGCGTGCCAAGGTGGTGGACAGGCTGGAATGGCTGTCCACCGCTGACACGCAGCGCGCGATCAGGTATGCCCAGGTCGTCGTGCTGGTGCTGGATTCGGCGGATCTATTGGAAAAGCAGGATCTCGCCATCGCTCGCCAGGTGGAAGAAGAAGGCCGCGCGCTGCTGATCGCGGTGAACAAATGGGATCTGGTCGAGGATAAGCAGGCAGCGCTGCGCAAGCTCGCCGACCGTCTGGAGATCTCGCTGCCGCAGGTCCGCGACATCAAAGTCATTCCGCTCTCGGCGCGCACCGGCCGCGGCGTCGACAGGCTGCTGGATGCGGCGATCGAGCTGGAAAAATTGTGGAGCACGCGGATTTCAACCAACCCGCTGAACCGCTGGCTCCAGGCGATGGAAGAGAGCCATCCACCCCCGCTCGTGAAGGGCCGGCGGCTCAAACTGCGCTACATGACCCAGGTCAAGAGCCGGCCGCCGACCTTCGCGCTTTTCTGCAACATCCCGAACGAGATGCCGGATTCATATCTGCGCTATCTGGTGAATGGCCTGCGCGACCGCTTCAAGCTGCCGGGCATTCCCATCCGCTTCGTGCTGAGGCGCAGCGAAAATCCTTATGCCGGGCGCAAGCGGGAGCCAGACTAGGGATCGGCCGTTAGATGGCTGCCCGCCGTGCCAGCAGCGTGCTCAGGCGGCATTACCCCGAGCGCAGAAGCAGGATACCGAGACAGGCATATCAGCGCGGGCAGCGGCGAAGTAAACGCGCTGCTGGATCAGCCCGGCCTCAGCTTTCTCGCCGCGCCGCTGCAGGCAATCCAGTAGCCCGCGCAAAGCCCAAATGTTGTCCGGATGAATCTGGGCCCGCGGCAGCGCGCCGCCCAGGCCAAGATCCTCGCGATAGACCGCCTCGGCCTCGCTGACACGGTCCTGCTCCAGCAGGAGCGCGCCCAGTGCGTGGCGCACCGGCTGCATCCAGCCCCACGGCTCGTCATAGGGCAGCGCGTCGTCCAGGGCCGCGGCGGTGCGCAGGTGGGCGAAGGCCGCGTCACACTGGCCCTGGCGGTAGGCGATCTCGCCCGCCAGCATCTCTTCGGCGATGGCGAGGAGTTGCACGCATGGCGCGTTGTGGAGGTAGCGGGATTTCGGCACCCGCCGCGCGGCGGCGCGGAGCAGCTCCTGTTCGGCCTTCGCCTCTGCCACCTTGCCGGTCGCGGCATGCGCGACACCCTTGGCATAGTGCATCATCGCCACGGTGTTGCAGTAGAGATCCCGATCCTGCGGCAGATCCTGTGCAACGATCTCGCGCCATTTGCCGAAGCGGATGAGGACGTGCTGCCTGATCGAGACATAGCTCTCGAAGAAATCGGCCATCGGCGGCGAGGGGATGCGCAGCAGCGTCTCGGGCATGGTTTCGATCAGCTCGTCGGCAGCGGCGATGGCCGGGGCAAACTGGCCGAGAAACATCGCCCCGTATGCCGCGAAGTGATAGTTGTGCACGCGGTAGCCCGTATAAAAGTTCATCGGCCCGGCCCGGTCGTAGAACTTGCGATCCGCGATGATCGCCTTCTGATTCCAGAGCATCGCATCCCGATACTGGCCGCACTGCACGTCGATGTGCGTGGGCATGTGCACGAGGTGGCCCATGTCGGGCGATAGCTCGCGCAAGCGGTCGCCGCTCACCAACGCGACTTCCGGATGCGGCGACATCTCCATCAGGTGGACATGGAGGTGCAAAAGGCCGGGATGGTTCATCGCCCCGGGCAGATCGCGGAAGGCGGTCTCGAGCACCCCGCGCGCCCCGGACGGGCCGGGGCCCAGGAACTCCCCGGTGTCGGGTGGTGCGGGGGCCCTGTTGCCCGGGGGCGGGCCCGGCGGCGGGGGGGGGGGCGGGGGTCCGCGGCGGCGGCCTGCGGTTTCGGGCCCAAAAGTCAGGGCGGGCTTTGCCGGGTGTCGGCGGTGGGTGGCGCGCCGGTGCCGGTCACTCGTCTCGACGCCGGGCGCGAGGAGAAGGGC
>CAZQLF010000466.1:0-2279 GCA_964594035.1 uncultured Rhodospirillaceae bacterium
GAAAAGAACGGCTGCAAGGTCGTGCATGACTACTTCAACTCCGAAGAGGAAATGCTGACCAAGCTGCGCACCAACCCCGGTACATATGATGTGGTGCTGGTCAACAGCGCCTTCACCTCGGCAGCGGCCAAGGAAGGCCTGCTGCAGGCGATCGACACGTCCAAGATAACGAACTGGAAGGATCTGACCCCGAAGCTGCGCGATTCCCCCTATCTCAATACCGACGGCAAGACCTATGGCGTATCCTGGGTCTGGGGCGTGACCTCCTTCGCCTACAACACCGACGACATCAAGACCGAGCCCGATTCGATCCAGGCCCTGTGGGATCCCGCCTATGCCGGCCATGTCGGCTGGCGTGACGATCCGGTCGAGGCCGTGGCCTTCGGTGCCATTGCCACCGGCCAGGATCCCAACAACCCGGCCGATCTCGACAAGGTGAAGCAGAAGCTGCTGGGCCTGAAGCCTCAGCTCAAGACCTTCTGGTCGTCTGAAGACGAGTGGAACAAGCATCTCACTGGCAAGGACTTCGAGATCGCCACATATGGGAGCGGTTCGGCGGCGCGCTCGAAGAAGGCATTCCACCTGCCGGTCGAATTCGTCGTGCCGAAGGAAGGGGCCATCGGCTGGTTTGACGGTCTGTCTCTTGCGGCCGGTGCCAAGAACGTCGACTGCGCCGAGAAGTTCATCGACTACATGGTGAGCCCGGAATTCTACGTGAAATGGGACACCGACGTCGGGGCACCGGTCTCCGCCAACACGGCGGCCGATGCGCAGCTTCCGGCCGATGCGTTCAACAAGACCGTGATGAGTGCACCGGGATTGCAGGATCGTCTCTTCTATATGGCGCCGCTCAGCGACGATCTGCGCAAGAAGTTCACCGAGCTGTGGGAGCAGGTGAAGACCGAGCTCGGCAAGTAGCCGCATAGGACGGCCTCCGCTTCGCAAATGGAGCGGGGGCCGTCGTCTTCCAGTGGGGCGGCCGTGGTGGAAGCAACAGCAGAAGGTGCTGGTGCGAAAAGCATGACCCGGCGGCGGCAGGGTGCCGTGCTGGGGCTGACGGCGCCTGCCTATCTCTGGCTGGCGCTGACCATCTTCCTGCCGCTCTCCGCCATGCTGTTCTTCAGCTTCCTGACGGTGGCGCCGCTGGGCGGTCGCCACGCCGATGTGACGCTGCAGAACTACATCGACTACTTCACCAAAGGATTCTACCTGACGCTCACCGGCCGATCGCTGATGCTGGGCGTCTATGTGACCGTTCTCTGCGTGCTGCTGGGCTTTCCTGCGGCGCTGGCACTGGCCAAATACGTCAAGGGCCGCTGGCGCGAAGCCCTGTTCCTGCTGATCGTCCTGCCGTTCTGGAGCAACGGGCTGGTGCGCGTCTTTTCCTGGACCATGGTGCTGCGCACCGACGGGCTGATCGATCGCGGCATCCAGGCCATCCTGCCTGGCGCCCCGCATCTCGACATCCTTTTCACCTTCGTGGCCGTGGTCATCGGGCTGGTGCACAGCTTCCTGCCCTATATGATCCTCACCTGCTACATCTCGCTGCAGGCGATCGACGACTCCCTGCTCGAGGCGGCGCGCAGTCTTGGGGCCACCGGCTTCACCGTGTTCCGGCGCGTGGTGCTGCCGCTCAGCATTCCGGGTTTGAGCGCCGGGGCCATCCTGATTTTCGTTCCGGTCATCGGCTCGTTCATGGAGCCGCGCATTCTCGGCGGGCCTGGCGCCATCATGCTGGGCAACGTGATCGAGGATCAGTTCACCGTCGTCTTCAACTGGCCGCTGGGTGGCGCCCTCTCTTTCATTCTTCTGGCGATCGTGCTGTTGATCCTCGGTGTCTGTTATCCGTTCCTGCGACGCCATCTCCAGGGGGCGGCATGAGCGCGCTGCTGAAGGGCTACCTCGGCCTGGTCCTGCTGTTTCTCTACGTGCCGATCATCGTGATGATCGTCATGGCCTTCAACCAGTCGCCGCTCTACGCGCTGCCGGTCGTCTGGGACACGGTGTGGTTCCAGAACCTGGTGCATAACGACCGGCTGATCCATGCCAGCATCGTTTCGATCCTGCTCGCCATTACCAACATGCTGGTGGCCACCATCCTCGGCACCATGGCCGCCTTCGCTTTCGCCCGCTACCAGTTCCGCGGCAGGTCGCTGCTGCAGATCCTGCTGTTCCCGCCCATCACCATTCCCTGGCTGATCATCGGCACATCCATGCTGGTTCTGTTCTTCTGGATCGGCATCGGGCGCGGTTTCCATTCCCTGCTGCTGGGCCATGTG
>CAZQLF010000466.1:2289-2991 GCA_964594035.1 uncultured Rhodospirillaceae bacterium
GGAACCGGGGCCGGGGTCCAGCCCAGTCTGGTCGGCCATGTGGCGCTTTCGCTGCCCTATGTCATCTTGGTGGTGAGCGCCAGGCTCACAAGCTTCGGCCCGGCCTTCGAGGAAGCCGCGGCAACGCTAGGTGCCACGCCCTGGCAGCGCTTCTGGCGTATCACCGTCCCGCTGACAGCACCTGGCATGGTGGCGGCGGCGTTGTTCGCCTTTGCAGTCTCCTTCGATCAGTTCGTCATCTCCTATTTCCTGGCGCCGCCTGGCGAGACCACCTTGCCGGTCGAAATCTATTCGGCCATCCGCAAGGGCTTTACGCCGGAGGTGAACGCGATTTCCACCATCATCATCCTGTTCTCCATGGGGCTGATGCTGCTCTTCGCACGCTTCTCCAAATTTGGAGGCGAGCGATGAGCGTCGTCGAGGTCGATCGGGTCGAGAAGCACTACGGCAGTGTCGTGGCGCTGGGCGGCGTCTCGCTGACCTTCGCCGATGGCGAGTTCTTCGGTCTGCTGGGGCCGAGCGGCAGCGGCAAGACAACCCTGCTGCGCGCCATCGCCGGGTTCGTGGCGCCGGAAAGCGGAGAGATCCGCCTCGACGGCCGCGACATCGGCCACACGCCGGTGCATCGGCGCGAGATCGGCATGGTCTTCCAGAACTACGCCCTGTTCCCGCATATGAGCGTGTTCGACAACATTGCCTTTG
>CAZQLF010000467.1:0-2989 GCA_964594035.1 uncultured Rhodospirillaceae bacterium
GGAGGTCTTGGGTTTCATCGGCTCTGCCTATTTTTTAGGCTTTCTGCTGGGCACCCTGAGCTCGCACCGGGTCATCGACCGGGTCGGCCATATCCGTACCTTCGGTGTGTTCGCAGTACTCGCCGCCAACACCACCCTGCTCTATCTTGTTTTCGACGATGCCTATATCTGGGCGGCGCTGCGCGTCCTCATGGGCTATGCCATCGCCGGCCAGTATGTGGTGGTTGAGAGCTGGCTGAATGACAAGGCGACCACCGACAATCGCGGCCGCATCTTCTCGCTCTATATGGCAGTGTCGTGGGCGGCGAGCGGCATCAGCCCGCTGGCCCTTAACATCGCCGATCCCACCGGCCATCGTTTGTTCACCATCGCGGCCATCGCGCTCGTGACCTCCCTGATCCCGCTTGGCCTGACCCGCTTCGGCAATCCGGAAATCGGCGAGCGCGTGCATTTTGGGATCCGCAGGCTGTTCAACATCTCGCCCTCGGGCGTTGTCGCCTGCTTCGGCTCGGGCATGGCAACGCCTGCCCTCTACGCCCTGCTGCCGAACTACATGGTCGAGGCTGGCTATTCGACCCGCCAGCTCTCCATCGTCTATAGCTTCAGCACCATTGCTGGCCTCATTGCGCAATTCCCGGTCGGCTTTCTCTCCGATCGTCTGGGGCGCCGGCCGCTGATGCTGGCAGCGTCGCTCGGCGCCGCCGCAACTGCCTTTGCCCTTTATGCGGCTGGCAGCAGCTCCTTCATCATGCTGACCGCCCTTCTCTTCATCGCCGAAGGATTGATGGCGCCGCTCTATGGCCTCGGCGTGGGACAGGCCACCGACTATGTCGAGAAGCGGGATTTCGTCGCCACATCCAGCGGCTTGCTCTTTGCCTGGGGCGTGGGTTCGGCCATCGGCCCGTCGGTGGCCGGCCTTGTCGTCGGCCTTGCCGGGCCGAATGCACTGTTTCTCTTCCTTGGCGGCTCGATGCTGCTTCTGGCTGTCTTCGTCATCGGGCGCATCCTTATCCGCCGCGCCAAATCAGCGAAGGAACAGTCGAATTTCGTCGCCGTGCCGCTGACCCAGGGTACCTATGGCGCCCCGGAGCTCGACCCGCGCGCCGAGCCCACCACCCATCCGCACAAGAAGATCGACGAGGATTAGAGTCAGGCCGGCAGGATGTTCTGGTTCAGCGCGAACAAGTTCTCGGGGTCGTACTTCCGCTTCACGGTCTGCAGTCGCTTGTAGGTTTCGGCGCCGAAGGCGGCGGCGACCATCCCCTCCCCCTCGCCCAGACCCGGGAAGTTAAGATAGAGGCGGCCCGTCGAGTGGCGTTGCATCTGTGTCCAGGTCTGCCGTACCCAGGCGATATTGGTTTCGTCATCCTCCGGCTTGGACCAAATTGCGTCCAGACTGAGCATGAAGGGCATCGACCGGTCACCGAAGGCGGTGGCGACGGCATCGACCTTCTGAACGGCGCCGCCGAACTTCCAGATCGATGCGAAGGTCATTTCCGACGGACGAAGCGAAAGCCGCGATGTGATGTCGGCGATGACATTGTCCGAAAGTCCTTTCAGATATGTCGACTTCCAGTAGCAACGATCGCGCCCTTTGGGAAACAGGGCGTCGTAGAGCGTCTGGATCGTGCGATAAGGCATGCGGCCGCTGTAGTCGACCAGCGGCTGGCCGAATTGGCGCAACGGCAGCGTCACCCGATCACCTTCCTCCGCAGGCCCGTCGAAGACATGGGCGAGTGCCACGACCCGGCGGCCCCAGGCATGGCTCGGTATCGCGGGGTCCTCCGGCACGGTCGAGAATTCCGCAAGGCCGCTGAGACGGTCAGGTGCCTCCGCCATGAAATCGCGCCAGCGCGGCAGAATCTGATTGGCAGACTCTTCGGGATAGGCTGGGCCGCAGAAAAACAGCTCTGGCTCGACTGGATGGAGTGTGAATTCAAAGTTGGTAACGATGCCGAAATTTCCGCCGCCACCCCGCAATGCCCAGAGCAGATCCGGGTTTTCCGTCTCGCTGGCATGCACGAGCCGGCCATCCGCCAACACCACATCGGCCCCGACAACATTGTCGCAGCTCAGTCCATGAGTACCGCGCAACCATCCAATCCCGCCCGACAGCGTCAATCCGGCAACGCCCGTGGCCGAGATCAGGCCTCCAGGCGTAGCCCGGCCAAACGGGGTCGTGGCAGCGTCGACATCGATCCAGTTGGCCCCTCCTTCGACATCAGCCCGATCCAGGCCGACTGCCACGCGCACGCCGTTCATCGGGGACATGTCGATCATCAGACCACCATCGCAAACGGCATAGCCGGCGACGTTGTGGCCGCCCGACCGCACGGCGACCGTCAGGCCGTGGTCGCGGGCAAAATTGACGCTAGCCGCCACGTCGGCGGCATTGCGGCAGCGGGCGATTAGGCGTGGCCGCCGATCGATCATGCCATTCCACACGACACGGACGGCGTCATAGGCACTATTGCCTGGCTCCAGAAGCTCACCACGCAACGCACCTCGCAGGGCAGCAACCGCCGTGTCGGTTAATGCAGCGCGAGCTTGTGTCATGTCGTTTGCCATGGGTTCCTCCTACATCCGGATGAGCGAGGCTAACGCCTAGGCACGATCGCCACGCTAGCGCGAAAGTCGGCAGACGATGTTCAGACCTTCTTTTGGCTCCGCGCGAATCGCCGGGCTCGCCTTTTCACCCTCAAGGCTAGGCCGAGCGCGCAACACTGATAAGAGCCGAATTGCATAGAAACGGGGCAAATGTGACAATGCTTTCTGAGGGAGGATCGATGATGCCGGATCACCCCAAACCTTCTATCGCCCTGCTTGCGGCTCCCGAAACCTCGTCTTCTGTCCTCTATGGCCTCTATGACGTGCTGCTGTCTGTCGGGGCAGTTTTCTCCGACATGACGACAGGGCAGGCCGACGAATGTTTGCTCGACGATTCCACGCGCATCGCCGAAAAGGCCAAGGCCGCTGGCGTCCCCGTTGA
>CAZQLF010000468.1:0-2988 GCA_964594035.1 uncultured Rhodospirillaceae bacterium
GGTTTACGTACGGTGCCTGGAGTTCGGACGTGTGCTTTTCCGATCTAGCTCTTGTCCGCGCCTTGCGTGTACGGATCGAACTTATCGCCGGCCTTGGCCCCGTCGGTATAGGGGTCGGCCTTGCCGGCCTTCGCGCCATCGGTATAGGGGTCGCGCTGGCTGGTCTTGCCTCCCTGGGTATAGGGGTCTACCTTGCCGGTGTTTTGCGCTTGCGCGGCGAGGGATGCTGCGCCAAGGCACAGAGCAAAGGCAGTAGCGATGATCTTCTTCATGATATTTCCTTGGAAGGCGGCCGCCCGGGGCGGTCGCGAACAGGTGAACACGAGGCCAACCCATACAGGCCGGCCGGCGCTTCGGTCGGCAGCGGTCTTATTCGCTGGAGGTAGTATGCCTCCCAATATCGAGGGTGAACATTACTTACAAATTTGTAAGTGGTTGCCGTACCTGACGCCTGCCTTCATTCGCTATCTGTCGCGGACTGCAACGTGATGCGTTCCATGGCATGCGCAGCGTTTGCGGGATCGCCGACAGGCATTTCCCAGCGGCCAGCAAGCTCGTTCAAGTTGTCCAGTACCTGGCGAAGCTCCTTTCCGCGTTCGGTATAGCCATAAATGACCTCTCGACGGGCGGATGCTGTCGGCATGCGTTGCAGAACGCCGCCGGCAGTGAGATAGCCGAGCTGTTCATTCAGGACTTTTGCCGAGATACCGGGGATGCTGCGCAGCAAGGCATTGAAATGAAGCGCTGCGTCGGGTTCAAGTCGATGCAGGATGTGCATTGTCCATTTTCCGCGCAGCAGATTCACGATGATGTCGGCAAGGCATGCGGGGGCGTGTTTGCGCAGGGGCATTTTTTCTCTCCAGTACACACAGGCAGCGATCCATCTTACAAGCTCCACGTTGGAGCGGGCTGGCCGCCGTGCGCCGGCTCAGTGCACCTCAGTGCGCCAGGAAATCCAGCACCATCCGGTTGAACGCCTCGGCGTGCTCCCATTGCGCCCAGTGGCCGCAGCGGTTGAAGATGTGCATCTGCGCGTTCGGAATGCCGGCGATCAGGCGCAGGCCGACGTCCATCGGCACGAAGCGGTCCTCGCGGCCCCAGATGACCAGCGTGGGCGCGGCGACCTCGCCCAGGCGGGCGCCGTAGTCCGTGAACTGCTTCGGGTTGGCCTGCAGGCTCTTGACGAAGTTCTCGAGATGGTCGCGGCGGGCGAGCATGTTGTCGAGGCGGGCCTGCATCAGGTCGTCGGTCAGCGAGCTGGGGTCGTAGACGAACACGCTCATCATCCGCTTCAGGTTCTCGATGGTCGGCTCGCGATACAGGCCGTTCAGCAGCTTGATCCCCTCGGTCGGCATCGGCACGAACTGGCTCGGGCCGCCGGTGCCGCCGCCCATCAGCACCAGCTTGCCGACGCGCTGCGGATTGGCCAGCGCGAACGCCATGGCGCTGTGGCCGCCCATCGAATTGCCGATCAGGTGCGCGCGCCCGATGTCGAGGGCGTCCAGCACGGCCTTGAGCACGCGGCCGTTCAGCTCCGAACGCGACCCGGTGCTGACCACCGGATCGCTCTTGCTCCAGCCCGGGCAATCCACCAGCAGCACGCGGTAGCCGGCTGCCACCAGCGGTTCGATGTTGCGGTTGAAGTTGGCCCAGCCGCTGGCACCAGGGCCGGAGCCGTGCAGCATGACGACAGTCTGGGCGCCGGACCCGGTGTCGTTGAGATGGATGCGGAATTCGGCGTCGCCGTCCCGGACGGTGACGAAGCGGCTGGTGGAGGCTTCGGTGATGGCTTGTGCAGTGGATTGCATGATGTGTTTCCTTGGTTTCCTTGGTTTCCTTGGCTTGCGTGCCGAGGCGGATGGATTCAGGGCTTGGGGCGGACGCCGGACAGGGCCGGACCCGGTTTCGGGGAGGAGAAGCCGCCCACCAGTGTCAGCGCAGCGATTGCGGCCACGACGATGAGCGGGATGCTGGAGGCGACGAGCATCGACGCGCTCTGGCCGATCGCGAACAGCTGCCCGGCGATGAGGGGGCCGAGGATCGAGCCGAGCCGGCCGACGGCGACCGCCGCGCCGACGCCGGTCCCGCGCACCTCGGTGGGATACGCCTGGCCCGCGAGCGCATACAGCACCGACTGCCCGCCGACGAGGAACAGGCCGCAGAAGAACGCCCCGCACGCCATCGACACGCTGCCGTGCGCGCTCGCCAGCGCAGCCAGCGCCACCCCGATCCCCGCATACATGGCGACGACCGTGAGCTGCCGGCTGAAGCGGTCCATCACCCCCGCGATGGCGACCGCGCCGATGCCGCCGCCGATGTTGAACATCATCATCGCCACGCCGGCCTGTACCCGGCTCAGGCCGTTCGACAACACCATCGACGGCAGCCAGTTCATCAGGAAGTACAGCACGATGAGCGTGCCCAGATAGCTGGCCCAGAGGGCGATCGTGGCACGGGCGCGCCCGCCGCGCCAGAGGGCCTCGAAGAAGCCCGTATCGGCGCTGCCGCCCGCTGTCGCCGTCGCGGCCTTCGCCCTGGCGGCGACGAACTGCGCCGATTCGCGCAGGCACAGGCCCAGCAGCGGCAGGGTCAGCAGCGGGCCGAAGCCGCCGACGTAGAAGATGTGCCGCCAGCCCTCGTCACCCGGGCTGAGAATGCCGATGGCGGCCGCCAGCGCTGCGCCGAACGGCATCCCGCAGTACATGGCGCCCACGGCGGTGTTGCGGTGGCGGGGCGAGGCCGCTTCCGAGCACAGCGCGATCAGGTTCGGCATCGCCGCGCCCAGCCCGAGGCCGGTCAGCGCGCGCGCGGCCAGCAGGGACTCGAAGTTCCAGACCAGCGTCGTCGCCAGGGAGAACAACCCGAACAGCGTGACGGAAAGCATCAGCACGCGCTTGCGCCCGAGACGGTCGGCAAGCCGTCCGCCCAGTGCTGCGCCCGGCAGCAGGCCGATGGCGCCGGCGCTGAACGCCCAGCCCATCTGCGCGA
>CAZQLF010000469.1:0-2982 GCA_964594035.1 uncultured Rhodospirillaceae bacterium
CGGCGCATGAAGGCGCCAGCATCGGCCAGCGCCTTGCGGCCGGCTTTCAGCTTCGCATTCCAGAGCGGCCAGGCATGGATCATCTCCGGCCAGATCTGGAGCGTAACCGGCACATCGGCAACACCCGCGGCTTCGGCAAAGCGCGTGGCATCGGCCAGCAGCGTCTCGGCCGAACCGACCTGGATCAACACCGGCGGCAGGCCGTGCAGGTCGGCAAAGAGGGGCGAGATGCGCGCGTCCCTGCGATCCATATCCGCCGGCAGATAGGCATCCGCCAATTCCTTGAGATAGGGCTTGTGGATCAGCGGATCGACCACGTCCTTGCTCGCCAGCGTCGAACCGGAGAGCGTGAGATCGGTCCATGGCGAGACCAGCCAGGCGCCACCCGGCAGAGGTTCACCGGCATCGCGGAGGCGAGTGATCAGCGCGACCGTGAGCCCGCCGCCCGCGCTATCACCGCCAACGGCGATGTGAGGCGCTGCGATGTTCTGCTGGCGCAGGAATTGCCAGGCCGTCACGGCATCTTCAAGCGCCGCGGGAAACTTGTTCTCCGGCGCCAGGCGATATCCCACGGCGAGCGTGCGGGCGCCGGCCGCCCTGCCCGCTTCGCTCACCATGCGCCGGTGGCTGGCGATGGAGCCGGAGCAATAGCCGCCGCCATGGAAAAACATCAAAACGCGAGAGGCATCGATGCCCGGCGCCAGCGACCATTCGCCCGCAAGTCCGCGGCCGAGATCGGCCGCCTCCAACTTGATGTCGCTGGCGACGGGCCAGACCGTGCCGACTTCATCCAGGCGCTGCCGCCGCTCGGCCCAGCCGACGGGCCTGGGCTTGGCGCTCAGCAGCGCGCGTATGGCATCGATCTCCGTGGTGGGCCCCGGCATCAGCGCAATTCGCGGGCCATCGCGTCGATCGCCCGGATGGTGGTCAGCCGCCGCGGATCGTTCAGGAAATCGGGCCAGGAAGAGAGCTTCACGGCCACAACCTGCGACGGCGGGTCGATCAGGATCATCTGCCCGAACACGCCCATGGCTGCGTGCCGGCCGATCTTGGCATCGAGCACCCACCATTGCCGGCTGTAGCAGGCATTGGGGAACGGCGCGAAGCGCTCGCCATAAAGCGGCACGAAGGCAGCGCGGTCGCCGCGCCGGCACTGCGCGACCCAATCGGCGGGCACGATCTCGCGTCCGTTGAAGGCACCTTCATCCAGATACATCTGGCCGAAGCGGGCAAAATCGCGCAGTGCCGCGTTCAGCCCGCCATCGGCCTGGCAGGTTCCGGCCCGGTCGATGGCCATGCAGGCATCGAACTCGCAGCCCAGCGGCTGCCACAGTTCGCGGCTCAGCAGATCGGCAAGACCGAGACCCGTGGTGCGCTCCAGCACCCAGCCCAGCACATCGGTCTCGATGGAGCGGTAGGCGAAGTGGCCGCCATGGGCCCGTTCCTGGCGCAGGCTCATGATGAAATCGTAGATGCCGGGTGGTGTTGCACCCGGAATGGCGGGCTTCCAGCCGGCGGCACGGTCCAGCAGGCTGACCTCCGCATTGGGATCGAGATAATCCTCCACGAAACGCACGCCGCTGCGCATATCGGCCACCTGGCCCAGCAAGGCGCCGGCATAGCCGGTCGCCGCCAGCTCCGGCACGTAATCGCTGATGGGCCGGCCGAGGTTCAGAACGCCGCGACCCGCCATGATGCCGACCAGCGTGCCGACAAAGGACTTCACCACCGACTGCGAGAGATGAAGCGAGGATTCGCTCATCCCATTCATGTAGCGCTCCATCACCACATGGCCGCGATGGAGCAGGATGAAGCCATCGGTGTATGTGGACTCCAGCATCGCGGCGACGGTGGAATGCCGCCCATCGCTATCGGTGAAGGACACGGCATCGAGATCCTGGATTGCGCGTGGCAACGGATGGGCGGCTGCGCCGGCCCTTGCGATCGTGCGCGTGGGCAGAATGCTGCGGATGTTCTGGAAGCTCCAGCGATTGAAGGGCGGCGAGTCCCAGTTTTCCAGCGTGATGCGTTTATCGAACGGCGGCGGAAATCCCGCCATGATGCCGAGATCGGCCGCACTCGCATTGTCGCCCGTCATGATCCCTCCGCCCGCGAGAATGGGGCGCAACTCTAGGCCACGGCTTCTTGATCGGGTAGGGCTTTGCGGTGGCTTGCGGCGACCCTATTGTCGGCAAGGCGAGCCACGAAGCGAAACAGAATGACGAACGCAAAAGACATTCACGCGGGCCTCACCGTCATCGACGGGCTGCAGTATTCCAATTGGGATCGCGCGCTGCTGGAGGAGCTGAAGGTGGGCGGCATCAGCGCCGTGCACGCTACCATCGTCTACTGGGAAGATGCTCGCCAGACGCTCACCTTGCTTGCCGACTGGAACCGGCGCTTTCGCGAGCATGCCGATCTGATCCGCCACGCCCGCAGCGGCGATGACATCCGCGCAGCGCGCAAGGAAGGGCGCATCGCCTTCGTGCTGGGCGCGCAGAACTGCACGCCCATCGAACAGGATCTGGGGATGGTCGAGCTTTTCCGCTCCCTCGGCCTGATGATCATGCAGCTCACCTACAACAACCAGAGCCCGCTGGGCGCCGGCTGCTACGAGGAGAACGATTCCGGCCTCACCCGCTTCGGCCGCGAGGTCGTACGCGAGATGAATCGCGTGGGGATGATCGTCGATCTCTCCCATAGCGGTGAACGGACGACCCTGGAGACCATCTCTTTTTCGCAGCGTCCCGTCTGCATCAGCCATGCCAATCCCAACTTCTTTCACCAGAACGTTCGCAACAAATCGGACAGAGTGCTTCGCTCCCTGGGGGAGAGCGGCGGCATGCTGGGCTTTTCCCTCTATCCGCCGCATATCGGGGGCGCCGCCTGCACGCTGCAGGCGTTCACCGAGATGGTGGCGCGCACGGCCGAGCTGATGGGCGTGGAGCGGATCGGCATCGGCAGCGACAGCGTGCGTGGCTG
>CAZQLF010000470.1:0-2977 GCA_964594035.1 uncultured Rhodospirillaceae bacterium
CGGCCACGCCCAGGATCGCCGAGGGCAGCCGCATGACGATCTCGCTATCGCCGAAGGTGTGAATGAAAAGCCAGAGGATCGAGTTGTAGAGGGGCGGGTGAACATCCGTGGCCGTCAACAGGATCATAGCCGGGAAGGACTGGGTTCCCTCCCGCCAGGAGGTGGATTCATCCATCCATAGGCTGGCAGCTGAGATCGCGTGCAGCCGCAGGCAAGCCGCCAGCACCAGGAGCGCGCCGAGCGCAAGCCACGTTATCCGATTGCTTGCCCAATCCGCAGCACCGGCGGACGGCACGGCATGCTGCTGCGTGATATCCAACCTTTCTGATCGAGCAGTCACGACAACGCTCTCCATCAGGGCCCGGAAGGCCTGAGCATGGCAAGGGGTGAGGCGGTGCGGCGATGATGCGCCTGCCCATCCATCCCCTAGTGTCCCGACGCCGAAATTCGTCGAATCAGATTTCCGGTGATTGCGGGACACAAGTTATTGATTCGAGTGGCCTGCTTATCCCAGAAATTCGAGGACGAATTTCTGGGGCAGGACACTTGTGGCAGTCGTGTTAGTGCGTTTTGACGAACTGGTCGGCGACGCGAAGGATGGCGGGGCCCACCAGCACCATGATCAGCGGCGGCAGGATGAACAGCACCATCGGCACGGTGAGAAGAACCGGCAGCCGTGCGGCCTTTTCCTCGGCCTTCACGAGACGGTCGTCGCGGAATTCTTGGGCAAGCACGCGCATGGCCTGGGAGAGAGGGGTACCGAACTTGCTGCTCTGCTGAAGGGCGTTCACCAGGGCGCGGATGCCAGGGAGATCGGTGCGCTCGGCCAAATTCACCAGCGCCTGTCGCCGGTCGGGCAGGAATTCCATCTCGATGCAGGTGAGGCCGAATTCGTCGGCCAGCTCGGGAGCGCCACGGGTCAACTCGGACGCCACGCGCTTCATCAGCGCTTCGAGGCTCAAGCCCGCTTCCGCGCAGGTGACCATGAGGTCGAGAGCGTCGGGCAGAGAGAGAGAGATCTTCAACTGACGCTTCTGGGCGGCGTTCTTGACCCAGATGTCGGGGAAGAAATAGCCGAGAACGGCGAGTCCCAACGCCACGATCGGGCGCCGCCAGCCAGTGACGTACTCGGACAGAAAGGTGGTGGAAAGCCAGAGCAGCGTCAGCACCGGCACGATGATCGGCAGCGAAACCTTGGCGAAGAGGTACATCGTCAGCGCATCGCCGCTGCGCCAGCCGGCGCTGGAGAGCTTCTGCATCAGCACCTGGGCGCGCACCGTGCGCACCAGCTTCAGCGCGGTGACGACCCGGTGCATGAAACCCTTGGAGGTCGGGCGCACGGCATGAGTGCGGCCGACACGCCCCGCGCGCGCCAGCGCCTGCTGGGAGGCGATCTCGCGCACACGGCGCAAATTGGGTTCGCGCATGCGAAGACCCACCCAGACGAGCCCGACAAGCAAAAAGCCCGTCGCGGCCATGACAGCCATCGTCAGGTAGTCGATATGGAGATTGCTCATGAGCTTTCGGCCGTCAGATCTGGAACTTGGCCATTTTCACCATGATGGCGATACCGATGCAGGTCATCGTCAGTCCGGTCAGCACCATCATGATGCCCCGGGCATCGGTCAACAGGACCATGGCGTAGTCGCGATTGAGGCTGAAGATAATGGCGAACATGACGAAAGGCATGCAGCCCAGGATCCAGGCGCTGGCGCGGGCTTCGGCGGTGACTGCCTTGACCTTCTGCTTCATCGCACGCCGCCGGCGAAGCATCTTGCTGAGGTTTTCGAGCGTCTCGCCGAGATTGCCGCCGGTATCCTGCTGGATCGAAAGCGCAATGATGAAGAAGCGGAACTCCGGCAGCTCGATGCGATGGGAAGCGGCCTCAAGAGCTTCAGCCAGCGGCGAACCCAGCTTCATGGCGTCGATGACCTGCTGAAACTCATAGCCCAGCGGTGCCCGCATCTGCTCGGCGATGACCTTGATTGCTTCGGAAACCGGCAGGCCGGAGCGCACCGCGCGCACGATCATGTCGATGCCGTCGGGGAACTGCGCCAGCATCTTTTTCAGGCGGCGGGACCCGAGATAGCCGACGATGAAGTGGGGGACGATCAGGCCAAAGGCAAGGCCGATGAGGACGACGAGCGGGATCGACAGGTCCAGATAAATCCGCACGCCCTGGGCCACCAGGGCGCCGAAGATCGCGCAGGCCAGCAAGTAGTAGTCGATCGTGATGTTGTGCCCGGTGCGCCGCAGGCGGGTGCGAAACTTTTCTATATTGGGGACAAATCGGCGGATGACGGCATCGACCCCCGCATGCTTGCTGGTGCCGGTTTGCAGCCGGACGCTCACCGCGTTCTTCGGGCCGCTGCGCGTCGTCACCTGCTTGCCGGTACTACGCCCGAGGCGAAGATCCCGTTTGCGTCTGCGCTCGGACTCGCCAAGCGCAACGAGGCTCAGGACCAGCCCGGCAAGCGACAGGGCGACCAGCGCCACAAACACCATCTGGACATTGCTGCCCGGCTTCAGAATGGCATCGAGCCAGTTCACGATGCCACCGCCTCGAGCAGCGAGCGGTCGAGGCCGAAGTACTGAGCCTTCGGCAGGCAGTGCGGCCGCAGGCCGGAGCCAACAAATTTCCCGATGAGGTGGCCGTCAGCCGATTCACCCTCGAACTCGTAATTGAACAGGTCCTGCAGCGTGATGACATCGCCTTCCATGCCGATCACTTCGACCACGTTGACGACTCGGCGAACGCCATCGCGCATGCGCGAGACCTGGATGATCATGTCGAGCGCGGCGGCGATCTGCATGCGCACCGAACGGGGCGAGAGATTGACGCCCGCGAGGCCCACCATGTTTTCGATGCGGGTCAGTGCCTCGCGCGGATTGTTGGCGTGAACCGTGCTGAGAGACCCGTCATGGCCGGTGTTCATCGCCTGCAGCATGTCGAAGGCCTCGCCGCCGCGCACCTCAC
>CAZQLF010000471.1:0-2976 GCA_964594035.1 uncultured Rhodospirillaceae bacterium
CCGGTACTGGTGGTCGCTGCCGGGGCCGTCGTGGAGCCGGTTGCTGCCGGGGTCGCCTGTGTGTCGGTCGAGGCTGGCGTTGCATCGCTCGAGGCCGGTGCTGTTCCGGAATCGCCGGACGGCGGCGTGCTATCGCTTCCCGCCGAGGGCGTCGTGGCGGGCGGGTTTGCGGCTGGCGGTGTGGTGGTCGTCGTTGTGGTAGAGGCTGGCGGGCTGGCATCGGGCGCCTTGTAGGCCGATGCGGCACCGGCCGTGCCCGCGAAGAAGGACAGTGGAAATGCCATCGCGGCGAGCAGGGCTGCCGCTATTGCCGTGCGCATCAGTCTAGCCCTCCTGTTCTGAGGCGGACGCGAAGTGCCTCAATCTCCTCCAGAAGATCGAGGACCAGGCCCAGCGCTGACATGTCGATATCAAGTTCCCGCTGGAGGCGGATGGCACGCGCCGCACGCTTTGGCCGCTCGCCGCAAAAGCGCCATTCATCCGAATGCCGGTTGCGCCGCCTAGCGACCTGCTCCAGCACAACCTCCTCCACCAGGCTGACGATACGCTCCCGGCGCACCGAGCAGAAGATGGAGAGCTGCTCGATACTCACCTGCGTCGTCTCGTCGACGATGGTGCCTGCCAGGATCTGATCCTTCGGGCGTCGTGCCATGGCTACACTCCCAACCCGGCGCGCGGATTGAACGCCAGCTTCTCTTCCATCTCGCGATAAAGCTTCTGTGCCGCCTCGGATTGCGCGGGCGGCAGCACGATCTGCAGCACCACATAAAGATCGCCAGGCGTGGACGCCGGAATGCCGCGACCTTTGAGGCGCAGCTTCTGTCCTGTGTGCGCCCCCGCGGGAATCTTCAGATCGACCGCGCCGTTGGGCGTGGGCGCCCGCACCTTGCGTCCCAGGGCCGCCTCCCAGGGTGCGACAGGCAGATCGAGATAAACGTCGCCACCTTCGACCCGATAGAGCGAATGCGAATTGAACGCGACCTCGAGGTAGAGATCGCCCGATGGCCCGCCGCCGATGCCGGGCTCGCCCTGGCCCGCCAGCCGGATCTGCTGACCCTGGCGAATGCCCTTGGGGATTTTCACATTGAGCGTACGCTCGCGCATGTGCGGGCGGCCCTCTTTATCCAGCTCGACCGCGTGCAATGCGATGGAACGGTTGGCCCCACGATAGGCATCCTCGAGATCGATCAGCACGCGGGCCTGGTGATCGCCGCCCCGCGCCCTGAACTCCTGCCCTCCAAAATCACCTTTGGCAAAATCACCACCGGCGAAACCGCCGCGTCCTGCCCTGCCGCGCGCCGCGCGGCCAAACAGCGCTTCGAAGAAATCGCTGGCAGCTTGGGCATCGGTTTCGGAGAAGGCCTCGCTGTGCTCGAAGCCGGCATCCCAGCCTGGTGGCGGGCGGAATTCCTGGCCCGCTTTATAGCCGGCACCGACCTGGTCATAGGCGGCACGCTTCTCCGGATCTTTCAGCACGTCATGGGCTTCGCCGATTTCCTTGAAGCGTGCCTCGGCGCCGGGCGCCTTGTTGATGTCCGGGTGGTATTGGCGGGCAAGCTTGCGGTAAGCGCGTTTGATGTCCTCGGCCGAGGCATCTTTCGCCACACCCAGCGTCTGGTAATAGTCCTTGAATTCCATCGCGGCTTTCCGGCTCGGCAGACCGACGCGCAACGGCCCGCATGGTTGGCAGGCTGCCAGACTCGTCCCCTATTGCACAGGAATTGCAGGTGACGGTGCAAGGGGCGCCGGTCGCGAGTGCCCCTTCGCTTACTGAGATTGGTGCAAACGCTTTAAGATCAAGCTTCGCGAAGCTTTGTCTTAGGCGACCCGGACGCCGGCACTCCATTCCACCGGGGTGAACTGGCGGATGTTGCTGACGAAGTAGCTGCCATCGGCATCGGCGAACAGCTGGACCTCGAAGGTGTAGCGCACCATGGCGACGGTCAGCGTGCCACGATAGCTTTCGCTGGTGCCGCCATCCTCTTCCTTTGCCCGGTGAATGAGTTCAGGCTCGATGGTGGCGACGCCGGCAACGGCCTCCGGCAAGCGGCCGCTCAGGCAGCCATCACAGAGGGCCTGTTCCAGCCCGATCCGCCCGACCAGATAGAGATACCCGTCTACAGCGCCTAACCAGTCCATTGCTGCCTCCGATTCGAGGGGCAACGACCTTAAGCTATGCGCCGGAACAAAACAAGAACTTCATTTGCCCGTGGCGAGGCGGGTCAGGCCGCCGATTTCAGCAGCGCGTTGACCTCGACAACGATCCGCTCCATGGGATCGAGCTTGCGCAGAATGGCGTCGGCCCCCAGATCGCGCGCCAGCCGCAAGAAATCGATGTCGTAGAAAGTCGTTGCGCCGGACACGGCGATAATGCGTGCGTGGCTGTCATATTGGCGCAGATTGCGGATGACGTCGCTGCCGTCCACGCCCGGCATGCGCATATCGGTGATCACCAAGTCGGGCCGGCGGCCGCGCCGGCGGTCCTGGTAAAGGGCGATGCCCTCAACCCCTCCTTGGGCCAGGACGACGTCATGGCCTTCGTCGCTCAGGACGTTACGCAGGACATCGAGATAGAAGCCATCGTCGTCGATGACCAGAATGAGTGCCATAAATCATGTTCGCGCGAGCGCTTCGCTGCGGAACAGTGGCAATAAACGGTTTATCCACCGCCGAACAACCATCGCTTAACGGTTTTGTGGCGTTTGCCCTTCTAAAAACGTCAATCGGCCAAACCCAGGCGGCTGCGCGCCCGGCGGCGGGCGGCCGTGCGAACGGCGTCATCGACATAGACCAGGCCGGCAATGCGCCGGATCAAGGCGTCCTCGTGAGCGGACAGCACGCCGTCGGCATAGGCGACCTCCCACAGCATTTCGACGATGCGCACCCGCTCGGCGGCGTCGAGTCTCTCGGCGATGGTCCGCGTAAAGCGGAAGAGCTGGGTCGATGTCTTGACCGCGTCTTCGGCAGCAGCCAGCA